>JALVKZ010000263.1 GCA_027033675.1 Pyrodictiaceae archaeon
TAATAGTTCATGGTCACATAGCGATAGCTGGGAGACGAATTCGCAGCCCAGGCTACCTTGTTAAAAGGCACGAAGAAGACTCGATAGATTATGCGCCCACTAGTCCACTAAGAGCGCGTCTCACAGAGTCTGAGACAACTACTTCTGAGCAACAGGCTCCGGAGCAAGGCTAACCCCACAAGAGGTGAGTCTGCATGGCGTTCTCTGCTCGTGAGATAAAATGGGGTGTCGCTCACATCTACTCAAGCTATAACAACACAATAATCCACATAACCGACCTCACTGGTGCAGAAACAGTTGCGCGCGCTAGTGGAGGCATGGTGGTAAAAGCCGATAGAGAGAAACCAAGCCCCTACGCCGCTATGCTCGCAGCAAGCCGTGTCGCGCAAGAGGCCATGGAGAAAGGCATAGTTGCACTCCACATAAAAGTCAGGGCACCTGGCGGACACGGCCCGAAGACACCAGGCCCAGGTGCACAAGCAGCAATAAGAGCGCTTGCACGCGCAGGATTCATAATAGGAAGAATAGAGGACGTAACACCACTACCCCACGATACTACGAGAAGACCAGGCGGTAGAAGAGGACGCCGCGTCTAATGTAGTGAAATCATTTTAGCGCTCAATTCTCTAAGAATAGAAACAATCTATCACTGAACGTACTTTCCCATAACCCATTGCCCTATATAGGGGTTTCAGCCCCACACTATCGAGGTATGTGGCATGGATGAACAAAGAAATATATGTATAATAGAGAAGGCCGCAAATACACTAAGAATACGTATCAAGGGTTATCCTCTCCCCCTTGTAAATGCTGTTAGACGAGCAAGCTACACCGATGTACCAATCATGGCTATTGACCTCGTAGAAGTATTCGATAATAACACGGTTCTCTATGATGAGATAATAGCTCATAGACTGGCTATGATACCTCTTACTAGCAAAGATGCCCTAGAGAAGTATAAGCGGCCAGAAGAATGCATAAATGCGAAACTAGGGGATCCCAACTGCTATGTAACTTTCCGGCTAGAGGTTGAGACAGGGCCGCAGGAGGAAAGAATGGTCTATAGCGGCGACCTAGAGACCAGTGATCCGGACGTAAAACCGGTCTACGATAATATGCCAATAGTCCTAATGGCCCCTGACCAGAGGCTCCGCCTCCAAGCATATGCTCGCCTTGGCTATGGGAAAGAGCATGCAAAGTGGATGCCCGTGAGCGTTGCTGCACACAAGTATGTCCCAGTTCTCGAGTTTAACTTAGAGGAGATGAATAACGAGTGTATCAAGTGCATAGAGATGGGCTACCCCCAAATAGCAGAGAAGATGAAGAGCATGCGCAAAGGCACACTAAGTATACTCGACGACATAAACACCTCCGGCCTCTACTGGTGTGTTACAAAGAAATGCGAAAAAGGAGTCAAGCTAACCTACAATGATAAGGAATTCTTACTCAAGGTTGAATCCACGGGTGCATTGCCGCCAGAGACTATCTTGCTAGAGGCAATTAGCGCAGTTGTTAGGAAAGCTGAAAACCTCCTAGCACAGATAAGGGAGCTACGCCGGGGACAAAGCTAGGGGTGTGAAGAGACATGCAGGTAACGAAGAGAACGGGGCCAACAAACATAGTGCTGCGAATGACTATACGTCGGCTAAGAGGCACTGCTAATAAGTACAAGGCATCAGTATGGCGATATGTAGCGGAGCTCCTAGAGAGACCTAGGAGACTACGGGTAGAAGTCAATGTAAGCAAGATAAACAGATACACAAACGCTGGCGACACCATAGTAGTCCCTGGAAAGGTACTGGGAGCGGGTAGCATTGATCACCCAGTGACAGTTGCTGCAATAGCATTTAGCGCCGAAGCTATTCGTAAAATAACTAGCGCTGGGGGTCGTGTACTTCACATACTCCAACTAGTGGAAGAGAATCCACGCGGCAGTAACGTAAAGATAATAATATAATGTATTCGGGGTGCTCGCCCATGGCCATACAAGTCGAGGCACCTAAGCCGCCAGAGAGAATACTATACGTTGATGCCACAGACCAGATACTTGGAAGGATGGCGGCAGCCGTTGCTAGGAAGCTCTTAGAGGGCTACAGAGTGTACATAGTCAATGCCGAGAAGGCAGTAATAAGTGGTGACCCTCTCAGAGTATTCCACAGCTATCGCATATGGTGGGAACTAAAGGTGCACGTTAACCCCTATAAGTGGGGGCCGCATAGGCCACGCTCACCTATATTCATAGTGAAAAAGGCAATAACAGGTATGTTGCCCAAGGAGAAACAGAAAGGCCGGGAAGCAATGCGAAGACTAAGAGTATACATAGGTGTGCCAAAGGAACTCCAAAACAAGGAATTCACGCGCTTCAGCTTCGCTGATGCCAGCAGGCTAGGACATAAGTTTATACGTGTAGGAGAACTCGCACAGAAGCTGGGATGGAGGGGGGTGCTTAGTAAGCAATGAGCAGCGAGGCCGCGAGACCTAGACTCCTTGGCGCATATCTGCAAACGGAGAAACCTGTACGAATAGTAGTAGCTGCGGGTAAGAGAAAGACTAGCATCGCGAGAGCAGTGATAAAGCCCGGTAAGGGCCGTGTATGGATAAATGGTATCCCGTTAGAGATATGGCCTATTGAGATGGCGCGCTGGAAAATGATGGAGCCCTTGCTACTTGCTGGCGAGGATATAGCTAACAGCGTTGACATAAAGGTTAATGTCCATGGCGGCGGCTATATGAGCCAAGCAGATGCGGTAAGGATGGCTATAGCAAGAGGCTTAGTCGCCTATACTGGTAATGAGGCTCTGAGGAAAATATACGAGGAATACGATAGGTCAATGCTATCCGGTGACCCCAGGCAGACTGAGCCAGAGAAACCAATGCGTAGGAGCGCTAGAAGGAGATGGCAGAAGAGCTACAGGTGACAAGGAAATGATAGTCCCTGTTCGCTGCTTTACTTGCGGCGCGCCTCTGGCACAATATTGGGAAGAGTTCTATCGCAGAGTGAAGAATGGAGAAGACCCAGAAAAAGTTCTAGACGATCTTGGCGTTAAGAGGTATTGTTGTAGAAAAACGCTCTTAGCGCATGTACCAGCAATATACGAAGTAAGGAAGTTTAAACGAATACTTTAAGACAAATACTCTCCTCATGCTCTTTCATTCATCGTCAGTACCCCGTGCTTTCCCCGTCTCTCGGGCTCGGCGAAGCCCTAGAAGTGGACGCAGAGCATCATGCATATTTAGACCCGGTATCCATGTCTCCGCAGAGGGGAAGCAGTACTATGAGCGGCGAGCAGGCTAGGGAAACTATTGAGCTCCTATTACCACTAGAGAGGTATCTATCAGCTGGTATGCACATAGGTACACATATCTGTACAGCATATATGCGCCGTTTCGTGTACCGAGTTCGCCCTGATGGACTCTATATACTCGATATAAGGAAGACCGATGAACGTCTACGCGTGGCCGCGAAATTCCTTGCAAGATTCGAGCCCCAGAAAATAGTCGCAGTCGCTGTTAGGCAGTACGCGCAGAAACCAGTACAGAAATTCTGCACCTATGTTGGCTGCAAAACAGTTCTCGGAAGGATAATGCCAGGTACCTTTACTAACCCAAGCCTTGAATGGTACCTTGAGCCAGATGTTATACTAGTAAGTGACCCCAGAGCAGATAGCCAAGCTGTTGACGAGGCAGCCCGTATGGGTATACCCGTTGTAGCCCTAGCAGATACCGACAATAGGATAGACAACCTTGACTTAATCATACCAGTAAACAACAAAGGCAGACGAAGCCTAGCACTTACATACTGGGTTCTGGCACGAGAAATCCTAAGAGAACAAGGAAAGCTTAGAGCAGACCAGGATCTCCCGGAACCCCCGGAGGCGTTTGAGTTCAGACCGCGGAGACGCTGGTAACACTGATCAAGTTCCAAAATAACTTGTTCATGTATATTTTTCAGTGCATACTACTTAATCTCTCATCGCCGTAGCCTCCTTATTACCCTAAATATAGCTCTGTGCACGTAAGTACTAATGGGCGCACATGGATGCTTAAGCGAATTAGACGACTCCCATCGGTAGCAGGCATATTCTACGAGCCCGACAAGGATACGTTGCGCTCACAGATCGAGTGGTGCTTCCATCACCCTCTTGGCCCAGGAAAATTACCGGGAAAAAATAGGAATAGCGGGGGAAGCAGCGAGATAAAGGCCCTAATAGTTCCACATGCTGGCATAATGTATAGTGGGCCTATAGCCGCTCATGCCTATTACGAGCTAGCCCTCAGTGGCGGCGCTGAAACATTTGTTATTATAGGTCCTAATCATACAGGGCTTGGTGCTCCTCTCGCGATATATCCCGGAGGAGAATGGGTTACGCCACTAGGCACTATTAGTGTTGATGAAGAGTTTGTAGAAAAGCTTGCCCAACTCCTTGGAGAGGAAAGCATCGATGAGAAAGCCCACCTCTTTGAGCATAGTATTGAGGTCCAGTTGCCGTTCCTGCAATACTTGTTCGGGAACAGCTTCAGAATAGTTGCCATAACTATGTATGATCAATCAATAGAGAACGCTAAGAGGCTTGCCGAGGCAATATATGAGGCGGAGAAAGAGCTCGGCAGACGTATCGTGGTCATAGCTACAAGTGATCTAAGTCATTATGTTACGCGTGACGAGGCATATCAGTACGATAAGAAGATTATCAGCACGATCGAGGAGCTAGACGCAGCTAAAGTGTACGAGACAATAATGGATAATACCCTGCCTGTTTGCGGACCCGGGCCCATTGTAGCGGCAATACATTACTCTTTGCTCCGAGGAGCTCGACGAGCAAGGTTACTGGCCTATGCAACCAGCGGTGACATAGCTGGTGGGGACGCAAGCGTGGTTGGATACGCCTCCATAGAGATCACCTAGCTAAGCAGGTGAACCATGATGGGTAATAACGGGTTTAATAAGGAAGAGATACAGTATCGTATGCCCCTAGTGATAGCTTATTATGGTGTACCTCTTCCCGGCAAGTCTAATCCATACATAGTTCTACGCAGCAAGGATACAAGCTTTGTTTCTGTATCAGTCAGAATAAAGGAAGCAGAAAGAACATCGTCCGTTAGGACTAATGGTGTATCTCTAGGGTGGAGATACGAGCTAGCAATAAAGTCGTTTGTTGACGAGGTTTCAGCTAGGCTAGAGCAGCCATTACATGTGGTACTAAATGTAGCTGTAAGAGGTGTCTCATTTCCCCCTGCTTCCTCGATATATGCTGCCGCGGGCCTTGCAATAGTTCAAGCAGTTTCAGAGCTTGGTGGCTATGAGTTAACAAGGGATGAGGTGCTACAAGCAGCTAATGATATAGATAGAGAGGGTGGGGTAGGCCTTGACTACCTCGAGGCTATGCGTGCAGCAATAATTCGTGGAAAAAGCTTGATATATAGGAGAGGAGAAGAGCCCGTAGATTTGCCAAGCAATAGAGAGATAGTTCTAGAGCTTGTAGGCGAAGAAGACATAGGCGATGACATAACAGGGAAGCTAGAGGACCCTATCTATTCCGAGATAACTAGGCTCCTAGGCCTTAACGTTATCGAGGTAGCAGCGAAGCTTAGGGAAGATGACCAAAGCAACATGGTACCTAACTTATCGGTACATGAGCGCATAGAGAACGCTGCATACTACATGCTCTATGGCACAGGCATCCCCGATCCAGGGTGTAAATGGACACCATCTCTCCAGAGGGTATATGGGATATGCAGACAGGGAGCAAAGCTAGGAGACGAAGTAATATTTATGTTATAAAGCTAGGGGGAAGCATCATAACGCGTAAAGATGAGGCGTTTACACCGAGCCTTAGCACGATAAATAGGGTTGCAAAGGAGCTAGCAAGGATATATACAGATGCAAAGTTAGCAATAGTTCTCGGAGGAGGAAGCTACGGACACTACGCCGCTGCACAGCAACGAGAACACGACTCCTCAGCAGCACACGCGTTATACGCTGTGGCAGCAGCAATGAATGAGCTTGCTCTATTAGTGGCAGACATACTTGCGCTCAACGGGATTCCCTCACTCATATACCCGCCACATGCAATGTGCTCACCAAGAGGGCTTCGACCTAATTGTATCTGGCAACAAGCCCTACATGCTCTTAACAGGGACGCGGTTCCTCTAACCTATGGCGACATATACCCATGCGAGAGCCGCAAAGGGTGGTGTATTGTATCGGGGGATGAGCTAGCCATGGAGATGGGGTGCCGCATTGGCGCGACAAAAGTAATCTATGTAAGCGATGTTGATGGCCTTCTCACGAGTAGTGGTGAACTCGTCCCTGAGCTGAGATTACGTGAACTTGAGCTGGCTACTAAGCATGCTGGTGGAAGCAGCCACGTAGACGTGACTGGCGGTATTAGGCGTAAACTAGACGCAATAAGAGAGAACTGGTGCGATAGCATCAGAGAGGTCTGGATAGTCAATGGTCTCGAAGAGGGAAGAATTATAGGGGCAATAGAGGGAGTAGGGCCCGGGACAGTCATAAGGCCTTAGAGGAAACGGTGCTATGAACCATACGCCTTTACGAAAGCTAGACCACATACGCATAGTACTTGACAGCGACGTTGAGCACACGTGGAAAACAACGTTCTTTGAGCATGTAGAACTCCGACACATGGCACTACCCGAGACCAACTTAGGGGACGTGGATACATCCATACGCTTCCTTGGTAGGAGGCTAGAAGCACCGATAATGATAACTGGTATGACGGGTGGCCATGAGGTAGCTGCTGAGATAAATTGTGCGATAGCTAGGGCAGCTCAGGAGCTAGGTCTAGCAATGGGTGTTGGTAGCCAGCGGGCAGCAATAGAGAGACCAGAGCTTGCATCAACCTTTAGCGTTGCTCGTAGGTGTGGCCCGGACATTCCCCTAGTGGCTAATATTGGTGCGCCTCAGCTTGTTAAGGGTTATAGCGTCGCAGAGATTAGGAAGGCCATGGAAATGATTGACGCCGATGCGGTCGCAATACATCTCAATGCTGGACAAGAAGCATTTCAGCCAGAAGGTGATACCGAGTACCGTGGAGTGCTAGAAAAAATAGCTAATATCGTAGCCGAGCTAGATAAGCCTGTCATCGTGAAGGAGACGGGGCAAGGGCTTAGCTATGAAGTCGCACTCGCCTTACGTAGTAAAGGAGTAAGATTCTTCGATGTCTCGGGAGCAGGTGGAACAAGCTGGATTAAAGTGGAGATGTATAGGGCGAAGGCCAGGGGCATGGATAAGCTAGCCCAGGGGGCCCGAGTCTTCTCAGACTGGGGGATTCCGACCCTACAAGCACTAATGGAGGTGCGTTGGGCCTCTCCGGACTCTTGTATAATAGCCAGTGGTGGTGTAAGGAGAGGGCTTGATGTTGCTAAGGCGATAGCTCTCGGAGCGGATATTGCTGGGATAGCTCTACCTGTAATAAGGGCTTATGGAGAACGATTAGAGAAAGGAGTTAAGGACTTCCTTGAGCAGCTTGTCTTCGAGCTACGTGCAGCAATGTTCCTTACGGGTTCTAGTACGCTAACTGAGTTGAGGAAAACAGAGCTGGATATAGATCCTATTCTTAGGCAGCGTCTCGAGGCTAGAGGCATAGATACAGAGTTATATCTTAGGGGTACAAGACTACTAGTTGAGCCTGGTAGAAGCTGCTCCTCTTAATCAATGCCTATCTATGCGGATATAGAGGTGTATTGAATGAAGCTCCCCGAGCACATAGTAAAGTACCTTGAGAGGGTGGCGGGGCTCGTAAATGGTTACATCTATGCCCGCGTACAAGGCAAGCCCGACGACCTATACAACGCTGCTCTCCACCTTATACGTGCTGGTGGAAAGAGGCTCAGACCAGCAATAGTCATAGCAG
>JALVKZ010000264.1 GCA_027033675.1 Pyrodictiaceae archaeon
TACTTTCATACAGGGCCAGTAAGACGAGTAACGGGTACCGTGTAGACATAAACACTGCTCAAATAGAGAATGGCGAGACATCCTCAAACAACACCATAACAATATTCCTAGACAAGACCATGACGACAGTGACAAAGATAATAATGCCTGGTGGACAAGTCTACGAGGGCCAAATGGCTCAAATAGCTGGCCGAAACATACTCGAGGCACTCAACCACGCAATCGCGATGATAGCATGGATAGGCGACATAAAGGTAGCCATAGCTGAGGGAGGCTACGCCGCTACCAAGGCTGGCTGGGAAGTAATCAGCGTGGAGAAGACAAGCGCAACAATAAGCGGCAAGACGTACCACGCGTACAAGGTATCAATGCTCAACAAGAGCGACAAGAACTCGGACACAACGAGGATAGACTTCACACTAGCGGAGACAAAGAAAGACACCTGGATAGCCTATAAGCTTCACGCAGTACAGAAAGATGGCAGCGAGTTCACCTGGGAAATCACTGACCTAGAGCCCTAAGTAGCAAAGAGGCCAAGACAAGATAGCCCGAGAACCAGGGTGCTGCGAGGAACCACAGGGAATCCCTCTAGCCACGAGAAAGGATAGGAGGGGCTCTGACTCCCCTTTTTAATACTATAATGGAGGAGAATGAGGAACGAACACGAAAAGAATGGTATAGGATACCCTAGTGTTGTTCCCTACTTGACCAGTATCTGCTCCATGAGCCTTGCGTAAACCTTCGCGACTGTTCTAAGCTCTGCTAGAGAGACGTACTCATCCACTTGGTGAGCCATGTGCCCTGGGCCAGGCCCATAGGTTATGGTCTGTATACCCTTCTGGGTATAGAACCTCATATCTAGCCCGCCTAGGCAGACACTCGTCCTCGGCTCCGTGCCCGTTACCTCCTTCACGACTGTTTTCGCTATCCTTACTAGCTCGGCGTCTCTCGGCGTAACTGCTGGCGGTAATCGGTTAGTTACCTTGGTCTCTATGCGTACCTCTGGGTAGCGCTTCCCCAGCCTCTCTATGAACTCATTGACCTCTTTCTCAACCTCCTCTATGCTCTCCTCAACGATTAGTCTACGGTCAACCGAGAAGGCATAGTAGCCTGGCAGGATGTTCACTTTCGTGCTTCCCTTGACCTCGCCGCCCAGGGTTATTGTGGGTGAAGCACCCCTGGGGTCGTCGTACTCGTAGCTACTCTTCTTCCTTGATAATTGCTCGCGGTACTCGGTCGCAAAGTCAAGGGCTATCCTGGCCATGTACTCGAAGGCGTTCACACCGAGCCACGGGGAGGAGCCGTGTGCTTGTTTCCCGTAGACCTCTACGTAGAACCAGTAGGCGCCGCGATGCCCAATCCATATCGTTGCTGAGCCGCTTGGCTCGGCTATGACCACGTAGTCCGGCCTAGTGAGGCCCTGGTCCACTAGGTATCCTGTCCCGGTCTCGCCTCCTATCTCCTCGTCTGGCACAAGGGCTATCTCTAGCGCCCCCTTGAAGTCGGGGTGAGCGCCGAGGAACGCCTTGGCTGCTAGTAGTGTTGCCGCTATTCCCCCCTTCATATCGACTGCTCCGCGTCCATAGAGCTTATCACCCTCTACAACCGGGTCAAAGGGATCGCGGCTCCACCCGGAACCAGTTGGGACGACGTCGTAGTGGCCGTTGAAGTGCAGTACTGGCTTGCCGCTGCCACGGCGTGCAAGTATAACGTAGCGCGGGTACTTGCCCAGCCCAGGGTAATGTTTCTCAACATAGTCGCTCGGGACGCGATGGATCTCTATTTCGTCGAACCCTGCCTCACTTAGGAGGCGGCAAGCAACCGAGGCGAATTCCCGGAAGTTCTCACCCGGGGGATTAACCGTGGGCACCCTTATCATTGAGCGAAGAGCATCTACTCCCCATTCGAAGAACTCATCCACGAGCCTAGTGGCGCTAGACAAGGCCTAACTACACCCCCTATGCATAGAGAGGCCCCGGCGATGGGGAAAGAACCAAGCAGGGATGCAGGAAGAAAGCGCAGACCCTAGGCGCCCAGCTATTAACTTAGCGTAAGCTCCTCTAGATAAACTCTGAGCCGAGCCCTAATAAGAAGCCCTTCATACCTCCTTGTTATAGGAGCCTTCCTCGAGGCTCTCTAGTCTTCCTCCCTTACCTGCTTTGGCGCGTACATTGCTTTACAAGGGATTGGGGAGCCGTGATACTGGATCCTAGGCCGAAGACCCGGCGCGAGGAACTATATGGCCGCAGCTCCGAACTAGGCGCCGTGGTTGATGTGATCATTGGGCAGAAGATACCGATAACCGTTATAGGTGGTGTTCGCCGGGTCGGGAAGACCTCGCTCATGCTAGTGGCGAGTAACGAGCTAAGAGGCAACGATAGATTCATTATCCTATACTTCGAGGCGGGCAGTATTACTAGGCGTGGTCAGCTAGGCGAGGAGATGGCTAAGAGGCTCCGGGTAGAACCCAATAACGATCCAGTTGAGGTGCTGCGCCGTGCTAGGAGCCTTGAGCGACACATAGTAATTGTTATCGACGAAGTGCAAGAGGTTTCCCGGAGGACTCGTTACGAGATAATGGACTTAGTTGAAGCAATAGCCTACAAGATCTACCACTCCACGCTTATATTGCTGAGCTCTGCGCCTGGCCTTGCAAAAGAGGTAACAGGGTTAGAGAGGAACGGTAAGGAAGTATTCCAGAGCTACGATGTATGGCTA
>JALVKZ010000265.1 GCA_027033675.1 Pyrodictiaceae archaeon
CGTTTACCGGGATGCAGCTAGACCAGTACATGGCCCTACTAGAACAACTCGCCAATGCCAGGGGAGTACCACTAAGATTCGCGCGGAGGAGAGCAATGTGGGGAGCACTGCGCAGGAAGAAGGGGAGGAGAAGAACTATAGGTTGGTAAGAGAGTCTGGAACGAGCTTAAAAGATATGTAACAATGTTATCTGTATCATTGGGGTTACAAAGAGATGTGCTCGGAGATTGTCCGGATAAGCCGTGAGGCCAAGAGAGAGCTGAAGAGGCTACAAGCCCGCCTAGTTATAGAGGTGGGGCGCAAGTACTCCCTGCGAGAATTGGTTGATGCTGCTATACGTGTAGCACTGTGTAGACAGGAGGAGCTTCTCGAAGAGCTTGGTGAGTGGCGCCCTCTCAGCAAGGAGGAGGCCGAGAAGCTACTAGATATATATAGTATTGATGTAGATGTAGAGGACATTGAGAAGGATATGAGAGAGACGCTGCGCCTCGAGTATAGTGATCAACACCAAGATTATTCTCGTAGTCTTTAACTCTAATGAGAGAATGCATCATTTGACCTGACGCATCCTAGTCTCGCCCCTAAGGCCTTGCCTCCTTTGCAGCTAACTGTTTCGCAGACGAGGCTTCGGCTGGCAGGCGCTTGGCTTAGGAAGTCTCTATGAAATCTAGGATGACTATCTAGGTACCTAGACAATTAGCCTTAACAAAATAATAGTATGGTATCAAGCATCGCTAGAACAATACGTCTAAATACCGCCTTCACTAGTGTCCCCTATCCATGAGCATAAGCTCTTGGTGTATCTTCTTATGGATATTCTTGAAAGACTTGAGTGGATTTATCCTCCTCGCTATGGCCCTGAATGGGGTAGTGGCGGCATTTTTGGCCTAAAGTATTATCGTGGTGTGCTCTACTATACATTGGCTTTCGAGGCGGAAGCGTACTTCGTTTACCGGGATGGCGTTGAGGTTTATCGCTTCGAGCAAGTAGGCACACTACCCGCCTCTGGAGGTGATACGTACAACGCGGTTGATGCCGTTGATGACGAGATATTCTTTGGTGGATGGGTGCATGCACCAGCAAAGTATAAGGGAAGGGAGAAAGGTCTAAGAGCGAGCATATCCTTTGTCAATAAGTATAGTCATGTCCATCGATACCGCGTAGACGAGAGAAGAGTTGAGCTACTATGGAAGGAGAGCATGCATGACGAGTACAGATGGGCGGGGGAAATCTCAGAAATAGTCTACGATCCTGTTAATGACAGGCTCCTGCTAGCACGCGGAGACGGTCACAGCAATCTAGGCATTTACCAAATAGATAGACGTGGTGGCAATTACAAGAGAATCACTAATAGACCCGCGTACAAGGGAGCAATTTTCCACGACCATGTATGTTTCGATATAACTGATGACTGGATTAAAGGTGTTAACGGAATACAGTGCATAGACATGGTCGAAAATAAGGCAAAGACATTAGAGCTAGGAGACATGAGGAAGAGAAGTATAGATAACGAGCCAGTACAGTACCCTGTTATCGGGGCGGCTGCACAGAGCCATGGGAGATTCTTCCTCTTCGTCCGCGGAGGAGTATTGATAGGAAACCCCATGGATGAGTCGCTGGAGAGTATCTCTTTTATTCGCTTATTCGACTTTGGTGAAAGCTTATACGCGCCGCGGAGAACAATGGCAAAGAACATTGGCGGAGGGATACTGGTAGCCTATAACGCTTATAGCGAGGCCCTAATGTACCCAGTCAATGAGCTAGAAGAGAGATTCGCGAAGGCGTCAAACACCATAGTTGGCCCAAGCACCTTGGTCTATATATCACCGCCAGTAACCAAGATAGTGGCAGCTCTAGGAGCACGCATAACCGGGATAGAGCTAGTAGAGGGCAAGATACTCGTAGCGTCAAATACCATGGCTAATACATCACGCCAGGATGCATCACCCATAGACACTGGCTATCGCGGATTCATAGCCCTGGACCCAGATATAGTTAATAATGAACCTCCATCGATACGCTTCACCATAAGAGGGTATCAAGTAGGATCGCAAGTATTTGGAGGAGTACCACTAACGGGATACAAAGAGCCAGTATTAACAATAAGTGCCTCTAAAATAAATAAATTAGTGGTATACAGTTACGATGTCTCGCTACCGCCAACAGAGGCGGAGAAGGACTCCTATCAGCTAAGAAGAGGACGAAACGCTATCAGCCTAAAAGAGTATGGTAACAGTATTGTAGCCTTTAAGCTAAGCGAGCCGGATCCTAAAGCAATAATACGGATCGATCTAAGATAGCTGCAACCCTGGCATAAAAAGAGTCCGGGCAACCCTATAATGTAGCTCTAAAACCCGGAATATGTATGGTGCTAGTATTAAGGATCCAGTAATTACAACTAGTCCTTGCGTTTAAAGAATCGTCTGACGAGCACGGGACTTAGCGGTTTGTTCAATGAGGGTTCTCTTGCTTTGTATAGCGAGTAGCTGCCCTCGTACATTATATTTAGATTTAATTTGAATAAAATATAAATTTATACTATTTGTTGTCAGCTCTATTTATCTATGTAATTATTCGTATTGACATATAGGAAATAGTATTAAAGAAGGTTAAGTTATAAGAAACACTTATTAAGAATAGCTTAAATATGTATCATGATGCTTTATATGATTGGTGAAAATAGTAGTGGCTTCTAATGCATCGTTTTGGGGCATTGTCATCGGAGTATTCATTATAGGTATTATCATTGGTGCAGCAGCTACGTATTATACTGCGAGCAAACAAACGGTAACTAAAACTATTCCCTCAACTAGTGTTATTACGCAAACGGTAACTAAAACCACTACTATTACTACTGCCGCAACAACTGGTGTTGCACATGCTACTAAAACGGTAACTATAACTACAACCACATCTCCTACGTTAACGGCTCCAAAAGAAAAAGTCAAGCTTGTAGTTATTGGTCCTTGGAGCGGCAAAGAGGAGAAGTACTTTAGAGCAGTTATAGGCAATTTCACTAAGAAATATCCGAACATCCAAATAGAGTATATAGTCAGGAGAGCTGAGGACATCGCGAAGACAATGCCGCTGCAGTTTGCGGCTGGTAAGACGCCAGCAGATGTTGTTATAACACCCTGGGCTTGGTGGATAGTCAAGATGGCTAAGAAGGGCTATGTACTTGATATATCAAACCTAATAAACCCTAATGAGTACATATCTGGCATAGTTGATAAGGTAACCTATAATGGCAAGATATATGGCGCGCCTTTTGCCATGTGGCTAAAACCAGGGTTCTGGTATCGTAAGTCCTTCTTCCAGAAATATGGACTAAAGGAGCCGAGGACGTGGAGCGAATTCCTCGAGCTACTTAATAAAATTAAGAAAATACCAGGCATAAAAGCGCCCATAGTTACTGGTGATGGTGTTGGATGGCCGGAGAGCGATATAGTAGAACATTTCCTTATAACCTTTGGTGGCCCCAGTCTGCAGCTAAAACTAATTAACTGCGAGGTAAAGTTCAACGACCCACAAGTAAAAGAAATATTTAAGAAATATCTTGTTCCTCTAATAAAGGAGCACTACTTCAGCGAGCCCATTGAATGGACGCAGGCTATACAGCTCTGGTGGAACGGCAAATATGCACTATACTTTATGGGCACGTGGATAACGGGAATGGTGCCGAATCCTAATGACCTGGACTTCTTCCCGTTGCCGGGTGCCAAGGGGGTTGTAGGCGGTGCTGATTACGCATTTATACCGAAATTCACTAAACATCCGGAAGCGGCTAAGCTCTTCGTAAAATTCCTGGCAACAGAAGGCCAGGCGTATTATGTAGCCGAGCCAGCAGGTAAGATTCCTACCTGGAAAGGAGTAAAGATAAGCCAGATATGGAAGCCAATGCAAACAGTCTATAAGAAGATAACTGAGCGTCATATGGTAATCCTACCTGATCTGGACGATAGCGTTGGCGGGTCATGGCAAACCCTATTCTGGGATCAACTAAAACTGCTATGGGCAGAACCAGATAAGGTAGACCAGATACTAAATACATTAACGCAGCAACATCCTGCATGTAAAGGTAAGTAAGAATTGGCGACATATATGAGACGTGAGGAAGGGGCTTTCCCTTGCCAAGGAGAAGAAGAACGAGACTCGTACTCATTTTTCTTCTCCCCGAGCTTGCTCTAATTCTTTCCTTTGTACTTGTTCCCATTATTGGCACATTTATCATAAGTTTTAAGACAAGCCATGGATACGGTGTAGGTAATTACTATAGTGTTATTACTGAACGTTCCCCTGACAGGGCACTCGTTATACCAGAAAACATTATCAAGGCACAGCCCCCACCATGGGGCGCACTTGTTCACAACATCATATGGGTTGCTATACATGTGCCAGTGGTTGTTTTCCTTGGCCTTACTTTAGCGTATCTATTACGTGACGTTGTTGGGAGTTCTATAGTTAAATCAATAATGTTCCTTGGAATGGTTATACCTATGGTTGTAGGCGGTTTACTCATTAGGTTCATGTTTGATTCCGATCTCGGTGTGATACCAGTATTTCTTAGAGAACTTGGCATAAAATCGCTGGCACATACATGGACTAACTATCCCCAAACAGCTCTTATAGCACTTATTCTTGGCTCTGTCTGGCTCTGGACGGGCTTTAGCCTAACGGTCTACGCGGCTGCTCTCGAGTCATTACCGAAGAGCTATATAGAAGCAGCTAGAGTTGATGGTGCAAGCGATTTCCAGATATTCTTTAAGGTAGTCTTTCCCTTAGTCAAGCATGCCACTATAATAGTAGTTGTAATGACCATGTTATGGGATTTGAAAATATTTGATATAGTGTTTGTGTCAACCCGAGGAGGACCTGGTGGCGCAACCAATGTAATGGCTTTAGTCATGTATAATTATTTTGCTAGAGCGCTAGACTATGGCAAGTCCGCAGCCACAGCCGTGATATTGGCCCTAATAAGCCTCATCCCAGGTATATGGTTTATCAGGAGAGTGGTGAGACCCAGTGCGGAGAAGAGGTAAGAAAAGGCTTGTAAAATACCTGGTGATTAATATAGTTGTGTGGGCTTTAGCAATACTGTGGATTCTTCCATTCCTAGGAATATTCATGGTCTCTATGAGGCCTTTTAGCGAAGTCATAGTGAAAGGCTGGTGGCATATAATAGGACATTATACCCTTAAAAACTACCTCGACGCCTGGAGCAATCCTTCCTCTCCCCTTAAGGTGGGGTTCAAAAACTCTTTCATAGTAACTGTACCAGCAACTATAATCCCTCTATTTATTGCTGCTTTAGCAGCTTACGTTTTTGCACGTTTCAGCTTTCCTTTACGAACAATGCTGTTTATAATGCTACTAGTAATTATGGCTATGCCGCAGCAAATGACCGTAGTCCCACTATTCTTTATGCTCAATAAAATAGGGCTCTATGATAAGTTAGAGGGATTGATACTTATACATAGCGCGTGGGGGCTTGCATGGATAACATTCTTTCTTAAGAATTTCTTTGATACATTACCTAGAGAGATCGAGGAAGCAGCTAGAGTTGATGGTGCAAGCGATGCCCACATATTCTTTCGCATAGTATTACCTATGAGTCTGCCGGCAATAGCTAGTGTTGCGGCTATACAATTCACTTGGGTTTGGAGCGATTTCTTTTACGCCTTGGTCTTTCTTGTGAGTCCGCAGAACTATGTTGCAACACTCCAGGTCGCCACCATGAAGGGCCAATATTATGTTGATTGGGGCCTCCTGGCAGCGGGCTCCATACTCACCATGAGCGTGCCTTTGATACTTTATGCATTGCTTCAGAAGTATTATGTGCGAGGAATGGTTGGTTGGACTGTAAAGGGCTAAGGGGTGCATAATTATGGCTAGGGTTTTTCTTGAAAACATAGTCAAGCGCTTTGGCAAAGTAGTGGCTGTTGATCACATCAACTTAGAGGTTCACGATAAAGAATTCTTAGTTCTCTTAGGCCCTAGTGGCTGTGGCAAAACTACTACTTTACGCATTATAGCTGGCCTCGAGTTCCCTGACGAGGGCAGAGTGTATATTGACGACAAGGACGTGACAGACCTAGAGCCTAAGGATCGCGACGTGGCAATGGTCTTCCAAAACTATGCTCTCTACCCACATCTTACGGTTAGAGACAATATAGCATTTCCATTAATGATTAGGCGTAAGCAGCTGGGCTTAACCAGAGAGGAGATATATAGGAGAGTATTAGATGTTGCTAAGCTCCTTCGCATAGAGGAATTGTTGGACAGAAAACCTGGCCAGCTTAGTGGTGGTCAGCAACAAAGAGTAGCTCTAGCTAGGGCGTTAATAAGAAGACCTAAGGTATGGTTGATGGATGAGCCTTTGAGCAACCTGGACGCGTTACTGAGGCTGCAGATGAGGGCCGAGCTTAAGAGGCTGCAGAGAGAGATAGGGATAACAACTATCTATGTGACCCATGACCAGGCAGAAGCGATGAGTATGGCTGACAGAATAGCTGTTATGAATCATGGTCGCATCGTCCAGGTAGGGACCCCTGATGATATTTATTTCCGACCTCGGCATGTTTTCGTTGCAACGTTTATTGGGGCGCCCCCGATGAATATTATCAGATGTATAACGGTTTTGAAGAATGATAAACTATATCTAAGCTGCCCCGGTATGGAGAGGGAGATTCCTCGAGGAATAACTAAATATCTACGAGGGGACATGGAAATACTTCTCGGTATAAGGCCGGAGTTCGTAGACGTCTACAAAGAGCCTAAGCCTGGTGCAATAAGGGCCAAAATACTAGTAGTGGAGCCCCAAGGCTCTGAGCTAATACTAAACCTCAATATAAGTCCAGAAAGCGGCGAAGAAACCATTATTAAGGTCAAGACGAGGGCTCTAAGGAGATATAGCCCCGGAGAGATAGTTTATCTAGAACCCGATTGGACAAGGGTATCGTTATTTGACGCAAAAACCGGCAAGGCTATAGCTTAGCACTAGTTTATCTTCCGCCCACATTCATACAGACGCCGAAGAAAGTTTCTTTTTATCTAGCCTTGCCGTTATGCTGACGCCGCTTTATTGTGCTTTGCTGCTGTGATTCTGATATATAACCGGCCCGAAATTACTGAGGTCAAGGAGCATCTCTATGGGGGAATAAATAACGCGTCTCTTTGCGCTAAGGCATATTAATAAGCTTTAGGATATTTTCCTATACCCTTGTTGTTTCGTAAACATAGGGAATACGTCATTAGTCATAGTGTAAGATCAGCCTTATGGGCACAGAGTCTTTATAATGGTAGCTATATACAAGTCCGCTGAAATATGTGATCAGGTGTTTATCTCGGCTTAAGCGGAGGCGGAGCAGATAGTGAGCATGTTTGGGCGTTTGTACCAATGATCTCTAATCCTAATACCTTAATGGTATCTTCATTCCTGGAGCACTATACGATATGTCTTAGTAATAAGAGCTACACAAATATACTGGATGAGGCGCTGGCTCGGTACTACCCGTGCATATCCCCTAATGACTAGACGGTGCTAGACTTAGACCCCTCTCCTTGCCTTTCCTAGCTACCGGGTTAGGCGGGTTGGCTGAGTTTGCGAGACCTATACCTCTCCTTATACCTCTGGAGGCCCGTGTAATCGGTGCCCGTGTGCCCCGTACTGGTGCTAGGTGGCAGGGAGGCCTCCTGGTGGAGGTTGAGAAGCGTCGAGTCCTTCTGCTTATGCCTGGTAGTATTGCTAGGTGGATTCAGCGCGGCGAGCGCCTCAAGCTAGTCTTCCGGGAGGAGCCGGAGCGGGTCGATGGAGGAGTCTATGTAGCGCCGAGGGATAGTTATGAGCTGTGGCGCCTCTGGCGCGGCGAGA
>JALVKZ010000266.1 GCA_027033675.1 Pyrodictiaceae archaeon
TGTGGCTTGTCTGGTATGATTGGCTTTGGTGTTGCGAAGAAGTGCATCTCGTTCCAGACTATTCTGTTTAGGAAGTCGTGTGTACCCTCTACTACTATCTTCTCGTTGCCGTTCTGGTCTACTACCGCTATTGTGCTCATGTGGCATGTTGCACATGTTGGTGCGTTGAAGTCAACGCCTACACGCCATGGTAGGTGCTCCCAGTTCCAGTGCTCACCGTAGGCGTTCTCTATGTTGCCGTGCTTGCTCTCCTCGTAGATCTCTATGTGTGGGTGGTCGTAGCCTAGGTGGCACTGGCCACATGTCCATGGCTTGCGTGCCTGCTTGAGGCTGAACATGTGCCTCGTGTGGCACGCGGTACAAGTACCTATGCTGCCGTCAGGGTCTACGCGGGCTGCGCCGTTGCTTGGCCAGCCCCAGTAGTGCATCCTTGTTACCTGTAGCCCCTTGACAGTCACTGTCTCTGCTTTGTATGGTATTACCAGGCTGCCGTGGCACTCAAGGCATGCGTGGTATATGTAGGCGTTTCTAAACCATGAGTGGCTCATCGGGTTGTATACTGTCTCGGTCTTCTGGCCCATTGTCGTGACTGTTATCTGTATCTTGTTGTGCTCTAGCACCGTGGTGTTTAGCGTACCGCTTGCTGGCCATAGTGGGCTTATCCACTTCTTAAAGTCTAGGTCGTATGGTGTTATCATGCCGGTTGCTTCCTTGACCATGTTTATGATCTTCATGTCCTCATCTGTTGCTTTACCGTTGAAGTAGTCGTATACTGCTTTGGCGAATTTCTCGTAGAAGCTCCAGTATACCGGCTCCTTGTCTCTCTGCTTGGTTAGGTATGGTGGGAAGTACTCCTCGTAAAGCTTCTTCTGCTCGGCATTGCCGAAGGGGTTGGCTCCTAGCTTCTTGGCCGCATAGGTTAGTATGCCCTTGTACCATGGCAGGAATGGGGCGTGTAGTGCACCAGTTGCGTGCCATGTCCAGCTTATCTCTGCGTTCTCCTTGGGGTGGCACTGGCCACAGTCCTTCCTAGTCACTACTGTTACTATCTTGAAGCCGAAGTGGTTGACTACGTCGGGCCTGTTCTGGTCAGCGAACATGCTGTGACACTCGTAGCAGCCTACTACCTTGTCATAGTTCTTGAACTTGGGGCTTATCTTGTCTATCCACTCAGTGGCACCTATCGCCTGGTATATCTCGGCAGCATCCTTGGCTGGGTGCTGTGCGTGTGCGCTGTTAGCCCACTGGTAGACTATGCCTGGTGTGTATTGTATGTGGCAGCTTAGACATGTTTTAGTTTGTTGACTTACCTTGTCGCTTGACATTAGCTCCTTGAGTGCTTGTACTGCTTCTTCGCCCATCTTTGTTTCTGGGCCTTGGTAGTCTTCTGCATGGGCTGGTGCCATCATTCCTATGTATGGGAGGACGAGGAGCGCTATTATAGAGAAGGCCAGGAATAGGTGTTTCATGTTCATGGCTTGTCCTCCCTCTTATTGGCGCACCGTTACCTTGTTGTCCGGATAATCTATGTTATAATGCAGGGCATTGGTTTTAGCGTTGCAACCTTAACTTTTCGGAGCAGACCATAGCTTTAACGAGCGTTAATTAACAGGTTCTCTTGTGGGCTAACAACCCGAATGAGGAGGAAATAAGAGGTATGGTAGCACAATAGCCTAGGCCTGGCTATGCGAGGGCAGAGCTACTGTGGTTAAGCGGGTAAAGGGAGAGGCAGCGCTACGCATCTTCCGAAGATACGTGCCGAGACTGCGCTGGTGCCCCCGCTGCGGCGCCCCGGTTCTTGGTAGGGAGCACTGTCCTCGCTGCGGCTCAAAGACCATTGAGGTCAAGATGGCTCCACCGGGTGACGCTAGGCCAGCGTGGCCCAAGGAGAGGAAAGAACTCTACGAAGCCGCCAAGCGCGAGCTCGGCAAAGAGGCTGCCAAGAGGCTCCTCGGCTCGCCATCCAGCTTCGCATTGTTCAACCCCGTCCAGGGCATTGACGCAGCATACGAAGTCCTAGTTGATGGCCATACGGTTGGCCTCTTCTTCTACGAGCCCCTAGAGGATAGGTGGAGGTTTCGCCCGGACCGTGTCGGCGCGGAGATCCTTGCTAACGAGGAGCTGGGGGCTGTTGTTGAGACCAGGGCCCGGCTCCGTAGCGGCGCTGTTCTCCGAGAGGGGCTCCGGGGCGAGAAACCAGGCCCCGGGAGCTTCGTCGTACTGGTTGGTCGTGGCCCAAGCTATGGTGTTGGGAGAGTACTCAGTGACGGCGCAGTACGCGTAGTCAAGGCCTGGACGAGGAACCGTAGAATAGAGTGGAGACACAACCCCCGCCCCCTGAGCCTAAACGAGGTTGTCGAGATTAATAGGGAGTGGCTAGAGGAGCTGGAGGAGGAGGCTACGACCTGGCTCCAGGAAACGATAAGGGCTCACGGCTTCTGGGCTGTCAGCGCTATCAGCGGCGGGAAGGATAGCACAGTAGCGGCCAGCATTGCTAGGAGAGCAGGGGTAGAGCACAGCTATAGCATTGATACAGGGATTGAGCACCCCGAAAGCCTCGAGACCATAGCTAATATAGTCAGGGCTCTTGGGTTTACTCATCACGAGGCATCCCCTGGCCCCGGGGCCTTCTGGCGGGCAGCGAGGCTCTACGGGCCCCCGGCCAGGGATTACAGATGGTGCACGAAGTACCTCAAGATGAGTGTCCTCCCAA
>JALVKZ010000267.1 GCA_027033675.1 Pyrodictiaceae archaeon
ATGATAGAGAAGCTCTTGGACAAGAACGCTAGGCAAGTATTCCAAACACTATTCGAGGAAGGAGAGGAGCTAACAGAGATAGATATTGCTGAGCGCACCGGGCTAAAGCTCAACGCTATACGGAGAGCGCTTAATCTTCTTGCCGAACAAGGCCTGGTTGTGTATAGGCGCCAGAAGCACCTGGAGAAGAATAGGCTAATATTCTATTGGAAGATAAACTATGAGGCCTTACCCGCCATAATAGAGGCTAGGAAAAAGGCCGCTCTTGATAAGCTTAAGACGCTACTAAGCAAGGAGGAGGCAACCATGTACTACGTATGCCCCAATGACGGTACCAGGTACACCTTCGAAGAGGCTCTAGAGCATGAGTTTACCTGCCCTCGCTGCGGCTCAATGCTAGTACCGGACCAGGATAGAGAGCTCAGGATACAATTGCTGCGCCAGTACATAGCGATGTTGGAGGCAGAGCTGAATGAATCCAACACTCGTTGATCTCTTCTCTGGCGCTGGTGGCTTTGCGGAGGGATTTAGGCAAGCTGGGTTTAAAGTACTTCTCGGAGTAGATAACGACCCAGCTGCTATACGTAGCTTCAAAGCCAATTTCCCAGAAGCAATAGCACTAGCTATGGATATCAAGGAGGTGAGTGGCTCTCTCATAGAAGAGCTCGTGGGAAGGCCAGACGTAGTTATCGGCAGTCCTCCTTGCGAGCCATATACCGGGGCCAATCCTCGTAGACGAAGGAATCCTGTTGAAAGGCTATACGAGGACCCTGCTGGTCAGCTAGTTATTCACTTTGCCCGTATCGTTGGCGAGCTAAAGCCTCGTGTATTCGTCATGGAGAATGTGCCGGGGATCCTTGACGTAGAGGACGAGATAAGAAAAATATTCAGAGATGCTGGCTACGAGAAGATATACTTTAATGTACTCAGGGCAGAAGACCATAATACACCCAGCCATAGACTGCGCGTCTTCGTATCAAATATTAGGATAAAGCCCCCCAAAGCCCGGAGAAGAATAAGCGTTGAGGAGGCGTTAAGCGGGCTACCAGCACCAGGCACGGTTCTGTCGCCTAACCACGAGCCTCCCAGTATGAGTCCTCGAAAAACCAAGCGAATCGCCAGACTCCGCTGGGGGCAAGCACTCATATACTACGAAGGAGCCGAGGGCAGACGGCTACCAAACCTCATCCGGTTAGACCCGCGACGTCATGCTCCAACGGTTCTGGGATCTAGCCGCTTTATACACCCCTATGAGAATAGGTTTCTGACGGTCAGGGAGCAGGCGAGGCTCATGGGGTTTCCAGACGATCACGTGTTTCTAGGGGGAAAGGATGAACAGTATAACCAGGTCGGCGAAGCTGTCCCAGTTCCATTAGCAAGAAGTATAGCGGAGGTTGTTCTAAGAACTCTTCGAGAGAGAGACAATTAGTGGATAAAGTATTATAGCGGCCTCAGCGACTGGACCTATCCTAGCCTCTAAACCAGCAGGATAGACTGCCTCACCAAGCCCCGCTACGTCCTTTCCAGGTGCTGACTCACTACCACCAAACACTAGCAAAACCTTCTCCTTGTTGCTGAGCCTTGCCACTATTTCGCTAATAGGTAGTGACTCGCCATACTCGCGCGAAATTATGATGACCTTGCCTGGATTGAAGGCCTCAACAGCGTCGCGCACATGGGGTAGGACGTAGAATCCCCGGTTCAGGCGAAGGGCAAGCCTCATAACGTCGGGGACACCGCTAGAAGCAGCTGCTCCGTAGAGCCTTGTTGCGATAAACTGTTTGAGGCCAAGCCCATAGACTAGCCGAGCCATATCGATCAGTCTTTGTGCGCTCGAGACATCGTGCATAACTACCAAGATCTCCGCCATAACCGGTCCCACTTCGATAACGGAGGCAAGGAGGCATTTTAAATCATTGAGAGGAGTGTAGAATGGGGCTCAGAACTTAAAGGCGTCAACATCCTCTTGTCTTTCAGCGAGTACAGCCCTCAGCATCTCCTAGTGCTAAAAAGGCTGGCGTCCTAAACCCTAATTCGGTTTTCCCCTCGCCAACCTATTAGCTAGAGGAGTAGGGCGTGGTACATGTGGCTGAGAAGGAGAGAATTATTGCGATTAAGCTTCCAGAAGACATATATCGCGAGCTAGAGAGGAGAGCGAAGAGGCTTGGCTACGGTCTTGTTAGCGATTATCTAAGGGATCTTATCTATAGAGAGCTTGGCTATAAGGATAGAGAGGAGCATCTTAGGAGACTAGTTGAGGAGATAGTGTCGTCTCGGCTTAAAGAACTCGGACAAGCCTCTAATATTGATAAGACCATTGCTAGGCTCGAGAAAAAGCTCCAAGACCTAATAAACCCATGGACAGCGAAAATAGATCAGCTATCGAGCAGAGTTGCAGAACTCTATGAAAAAATCGAGACACTCGAGGAAAAAATAAAGGCTCTAGAAGAAGCTGAGACTGCTAAGAAGGAGCAGGTACAAAGATACAGAGCGCCTATTGAGGCCAGGAGGGAAACTAGGAGAAAAACCGCTATAGAAAGGCTACGAGAACAAGGCGTGGTATTTGAGCACGATGTTCAGTGGCTCAGGGATCGCGATGCTTTCTTCGAGAGGCTTAGGAGAGAGGGAGCTATAGTACTTAACATCGGTGGCGAGAGAGTGGCTCTTGACCCAGCGTTTTGGCGTAATTTTAGAGAGAAGGTGGAGCAACTGCCAACACCAAACGATGAAGAGGTACGTGTATTACTCACTGAGCCTCAGTATCAGCTCTTTAAGAAGCTAAAGGAGAATGGTCTTATATACTTTGATGCGTCGAAAAGAGCATGGCGATTCATAGAGGAATTCCGGGAATAGAGACACGATGTTTTCCATGCCTCGGAGCCAAGTCATTCATCACTGCCATAGCATTAGGTCAGGCGCTGGCGTATTCTTCATAGGCCTGGACATAAGGGGCTCGCTTAAGGGGCGAAATTCTTCATCCCGTGGATCTGCTCGGCTGTAAGACTTCATTGCCCCAGTCCTATAGTATTGCCCGGTCTGTGTAAAAACACTACCATGGAGAGGTAGTGTAGTTGGGAGTAGGAATTAGAGTTGCCAGCTTTGAAGATATTCCACTTGCTCCGGTATTAGAGAGTCTATTTCTATGCCCATGGCTTTTAGCTTGAGTCTCGCAACCTCCTTATCTATCTCGTCAGGCACATTGTATACCTTCCTTTCTAGCTTATCCTTGTTCTTAACAATGTACTCCACGGCTAGGGCCTGATTAGCAAAACTCATATCCATTACTTCGCTTGGGTGACCCTCTGCTGCTACGAGGTTTACTAACCTGCCCTCTGCTAAGAGGTATATCTTTCGCCCGTCTCGTAACTTGTACTCAGTTACATAGTTTCTAATAGTTCTCTTTGATACAGCTAGTTGCTCAAGGTCGGGTATCCAAATTTCCACGTTGAAGTGCCCAGCGTTGGCAAGTATTGCTCCATCCTTCATTACCTCAAAGTGCTCTTTTCGTATGACCTTCTTGTTGCCCGTTGCCGTAATGAATACGTCACCTATCTTGGCTGCTTCCTTCATAGACATGACGTCAAATCCATCCATTACGGCCTCGAGGGCCCTTATCGGGTCAACTTCTGTCACAATGACGCGGGCTCCAAGACCTCTAGCTCTTATCGCTATCCCTCTACCAACCCATCCATACCCTGCCACCACTACCTTCTTCCCGGCAAAGAGGATATTAGTCGCCCTCATTATGCCATCGAGAGCGCTCTGCCCGGTACCATACCGGTTATCAAACATCATCTTAGTTCTTGCATCATTAACCGCTATAGCGGGATACCTAAGTACACCCTGCCTCTCCATAGCACGGAGCCTAATAACCCCGGTAGTAGTCTCTTCTGTACCTCCCCATATCTTCTCGGCTATCTCGGGGAACTCCTTATGAAGAGTTGCGTGTAAATCGCCACCATCATCTATTACCACATTAGGCTCCTGCCCAGCAACCCATCTTATGCAATCAAAATATTCCTTCTCATCCATGCCCCTCCAAGCGCATACCTCAATACCTTCTTGTGATGCAAGAGCAGCTGCGACATCATCTTGTGTGCTTAGAGGATTACTAGCTGCAAGGAACACCTTTGCGCCTCCTTGTACTAGGGTGCGTACTAGCGCGGCTGTCTCCTTCGTTACGTGCAAAACAGCTCCAACAACCACTCCTCTAAGAGGCCGCTCCTGGCTAAAACGCTCCCTGATAAACCTTGATACAACAGGCATGTGCTGCTCGGCCCATTCTATTTGAACCAAGCCTTGATCGGCAAGGCCTAGATCCTTCACCCTTGACATAGCCATACCTCCTCCGAAACTCTATGCTGAGCAGTGAACGGGGCAGAGAATAAGAATAAAGCGTTCACAAAAACACTCATAGAAGCTTAACACGAGAAGTGAATTAGATAAATGGTGGGCCCGGGGGGATTCGAACCCCCGACCACCCGGTTATGAGCCGGGCGCTCTACCGGGCTGAGCTACGGGCCCAGCGAATTCCCCAAGTAGCACTAATGCACTATACCTAAGCCTCTTTATCAACTTATCGCCACCTTCAGTATTACAACTTGACAATAACTATGGCGATATAACTCAGGAATATAATATACCAAGGATAATACATCGCATATGAAAAACATTTACCTTCCTTGAGAAAAGAATGATAATACTGGGTACAATAATCATGCTATATGCTCAACTAATTCTACGCAGCAACTATCTACATGAGAAAAGAGTATAGGAGGTGTGTGTTGGGTTGGCGTGTGAGAAGCCTGTTAAGGTTCGTGACCCTACTACTGGTAAGGAGGTTGAGATTGTCCCGATAAAGGTGTGGCAGCTAGCGCCTCGTGGCAGGAAGGGAGTAAAGATAGGCCTATTCAAGAGCCCCGAGACAGGAAAGTACTTCAGAGCCAAAGTACCAGACGACTACCCAATATGCAGCTAAAAAGATAAGCTAACCGACTCGGTCTAAGCATCACTCTTTTTAACCTAATTTCTGCTCACTCCTTATCCATCTTATAATAGCTACTTCTAACTTTTATGAGCATAGACATTATAATTACGTTGTAGCATTCCATTATTATCCTGGATCCTCTTAAGTTGCTGCAGGTGTCTTCTTTATGAGATGCGCCGTACAAGCGCCCGCAAAGATAATCTTGCTAGGAGAGCACTGGGTAGTACACGGCTCAAAAGCAGTTGCAGCTGCAGTGGGACTTTATGCACGCGTCCAAGGCCAGAAAGCCAAGCAAGGAATCGTTGTTAGTAGCAAGAACCTAGGAATAGTAGAGGATCTTACTTCATGCCGTAGGTTTTGTAACCTATGGGAGGCAGCCCAATATATAGCGGCCAATGTTTCTCGTAGGCCATGGCCTGCTAGGATACATATAGAGTCTGATATACCAATAGGAGCTGGTATGGGTAGTAGTGCTGCCGTCGCGGTCGCGTTCTCAGCTTGTTACGCTGTACTTGGAGGGATCAAGCCCTCGCTTGACCTCGTTCTACGCGCTGCCTATGAGGCAGAAAAAATTGTTCATGGAAACCCCAGCGGAATAGATAATACAGTCTCGACTATTGGAGGTTTTGTCCTCTATCGCAGAGGAGAAAATCCTATAAGACTCAACAACGTGAGCCTTGAAAGAACAAAGCTGCTTATCATAGACACGGGTATTCCTCGGTCAACTAAAATTGCCGTAAATATTTTCTCTACTAGGCTAAAAGCCCTAAATGGTCTTGGTGAGTCATTATTAGAATTAATGAACCAAGTTGTAGACGAAGCTATAACAGCTCTTAGAAAAGACGATGCTGCTAAGCTAGGCTTGTTATTAGATCTTTCACACGGCTTACTCAATGCTATGGGTGTTTCTCATGAAGCACTAGAAACAGCTATACATATTGCAAGACGAAACGGTGCTTATGGAGCAAAGCTTACTGGTGCAGGGATGGGCGGCACCGCTATAGCACTTGTGCCATCCGAAAAAGCAAGCTCTATAAGCAGTTTGCTTCGGGAAGGAGGCTTCCGTGTATTCGAAGTAGAGATAGGCGTTAATGGTTTTAGGATACTGTCATGACATAAGATACTTATAGAACAAATAAGGTATAATTAATGGAGTTAAGTATACGACTATGAATGTAAGGCCAAGGTATTAATAAGGTGTTATTGTCTCGCCCCTCACCTATCCCTAGTGTGATACCTATAATGTTATGATAGGGGGTGCCTTGGTAGCGGCACTAGAGTTTAGCCGGCAGCTTCATACAGGGATAGTGCTTACTGCTACTGGTATATCAAGGTGTGTGGAAATTGAGGCCTATACTGTACTCACGCCTCTCCCTATGGTTAGTCAAGTTGGTGTTGGAATTGCGTTTGACGTACCAGTGGTCGCAGAGGCTTGCGGTCTAGGTGGCCCAGGTCTTGACGAAGAAATAGAGATACGTGTATATGGTAGAGGTCTTGCCTTCTCTACGCCCCATTTGCCACACCTACTGGAGGATGCTGTTACAAGGGCCTACGCCGATAACGGAGAACTAAGCTTTACAATGCTTATCGATTCTAGTAGTCTAATAACGGGAATAGAGACTATAATTGCTAGCCTAGAGGGAAGCACCATAGTTATAGACGGCATACCGATTCCGCTGCACGAGGTTGCCGATCTATGGGGAATCATAGTTAGACTTGATGAACCACTTAATAAAGAGAAAATAATTGAAGCTATATTAACAAATATAGGAACTTATGAGGACATAGTACTAAGCAACATCAACAATGCCTTGGAGGCTCTCTATATTGTTACCAATAAACTATATGAAAACACCGACATGACTCCAGTGAGGCAAATTATCCGAAAAGCTGATAGACTAGGCGCTCTAAGCGTCTTTGTAGATGTATCAGGGCAATATGTAGCCTTCCTTTTCGATAACTATGATGATGCAGCTAATGCGTCCACTGTATTATCGCGCCAGGGAGCTGTGCTTGAGGCCCCAATAACCGTTCTCGGTATGTGACGTAGCAATTCACGTGAAAGAGCCCGGGTTCTAGAAATTTCAAGGACTGTCAAGATATGGTATCTCTACACGGGGTTCTACTGTGCTATTTCGGGTGAGCGCAAGATGCGTAATAATAAGAGATGGGAAGATATTGTTGCAGCTTAGCAAGAAAGGTGACTTCTATAGATTGCCTGGCGGAAGAGTCAAGCCGGAGGAGACAATTGTACAAGCTCTCAGCAGGGAACTTAGAGAGGAACTGGGAATCGAGAAAATTGAAGACCCTGAACTCGTATTCATAGTAGAGTCATTTTACCGCAGACACAGCGGCGTTGTGCATGAGCTTGGATTCTACTTCCTCTGCGACAAAATAGATACAAGCGATATAGTGCCCAAAGAGGATCACTTACACATCGAGTGGGTACCACTAGAGAAAATAAGTCATGACAATTTGCGCCCAGCGGCGCTAGCGCCCTACATAGCTAAACTAGGGTCGCGACGACCTAATAAGCCACTATATATAATAAATATAGATGTTGATAGTATTTAGTCATATAAGAATTTCACTAGGCGGTAAAGACTAGTTCAACACCCTTAGGATAAATATAGACATTGTCCCCATGTGCTTGGCCGGGCAGATTGGGTTTGAACACTGCGATTACTACTCCCTTGTCTCCATGAACATGTACTATTTTCCCTCTATATTCATTACCTTTGCTATCTCTGTATAGAACTCTCCATCCAATTAACCTCGAAGCTTCTTTCCTGGTTGTAATTCCATCTATTCTTATCAATACCTGGTTTTCGTACTGCGTATTAGAGCCGAGTCTATAACCAACAATTATCCCGGTGTACACCTTCGGTTTCTCGCTCATAAGCGCTCCAACCCCCAGCAGCATTAACCGTAACTGGGTGTTTAAAAGTAGTGATACCTAGTTTCTAGCTCGGCCAGCTTCTAGGAGGCGAGCAGCATGAGCACAGAAATCACTAAGCCACGAATAATAGTTGAGCCGCCAGGACCAAAAGCTAAAGAGATTATTAAAAAAGATGAGAAGTACCTAATGCAGAGCTTCGTGCGCTGGTACCCCCTCGTTGTCGAGAAAGCCGAGGACTACGTGGTTTACGACGTTGATGGAAACGCGTACATAGATCTTAACGCAGGTATTGCAGTCTTAAACGTAGGCTCAACAAACCCGGAGGTAGTAAAAGCGGCTACTGAGCAACTCAAAAAGTTTACCCATTATAGTCTAACGGACTTCTACTACAAGGTTGCTGTTGACCTAGCAGAGAGGCTAGTTAATATCGCGCCGGTTGGGAAGCCTGCAAAGGTCTTCTTCACGAATAGTGGTGCTGAGAGCGTTGAGGCAGCAATAAAGGCAGCAAGATACTCAACTGGTCGTCAATACCTCATAGCGTTTCTGGGAGCCTTCCACGGACGAACCATGGGCGCGGTGTCGCTTACAGCAAGTAAGCCTGTCCAAAGAAAGGGATTCGCGCCCTTGGTGCCCAGCGTTATCCATGTACCCTATCCATACCCTTATAGATGCCCCTTCGGAACAGATGACCCAGAAGAGTGTGGCGAGAGAACGATAGGCTACATAGAGGAATGGGTCTTCGGCAAACTCGTTGATCCATCAGAAGTGGCAGCGGTTATAGCAGAGCCTATCCAGGGCGAAGGTGGCTACATTGTTCCACCGGACAACTTCTTCCCCAAGCTTACTAACCTGCTCAGGAGGCACGGGATACTGCTAATAAGTGACGAAGTACAAGCAGGCTTTTGCAGAACAGGTAGATGGTTCGCAATACAGCATTGGGGCGTCAATCCAGACATAATAACAACGGCTAAAGCCATAGCTGGTGGATTGCCGCTCGGAGCAGTGATAGGAACTGACAAAGCAATGAGTATTGGCCCAGGTGGTCACGCGTCAACCTTTGGTGGTAACCCTGTAGCAGCTGCAGCTGCGCTAGCAGTAATAGACTTCATAGAGAGGAATAAGCTCTGCGAGCGCGCAGCAAGAATGGGAGAAAAAGTCATCAAGAGGTTCAAGGAAGCCATGAACGAGCTTGAGATGATAGGTGATGTACGAGGCAAGGGCCTAATGATTGGAGTAGAATTAGTCAAGAACAAGAAGACAAAAGAGCCTGCAAAGAAAGAACTAGCTGAGATACTAATGAGGTTGTTCAAGAAAGGCTATCTCGTAATAGGCGCTGGAGTGTCAAGTATAAGGATATCGCCCCCATTAACAATAAATGAGGAGGCACTAATGAACGCAGTAGAAGCGATAATCGAGGAAATAAGGCGTATTGAGAAGGAATCGATGTAGGAGGAGGGATATTCGGCCCTTATATTAATGTTAATACTATCCGGATAATTGATAATTGTGCTGGAATAGTGATGAGGCTTACAAGGGGCCTAGCCGTGCAGGCGATGGGCTATGAACCCGCGGCTGAGTTTTTGCCTCTCTCTTTTACCCCAAGTATTCGTGATAGCTTTTTCCTCGGAACTTCAAAAACATTAGTAGCTATAAACGCTATGTATTCATCGTCTGGCATTATTCTCGGAAGGCCTATCCTCGCTGCTAGTGCCTGCTTAAAGGCCTCCTTGGCTATACGGGATCGTATTTCCCTCATAGCTATGGATTGAGCCACTCTTAGTGCAATGTAAAATCTTGCATATTTTCTCACGGTTTGTTCTTGCTCGGGAAAGACCTTTGGTAAGAGCTGCAGAAGCTTTATTAGTTTATCCTCATCTTCAAACCCTGTAACAACCTTAGTGGTTAGCACCCTTAGTAAACGTGCTACGGTGTTATCATCTATTTGTCCTCCAAGGAGGAATAGGACTATTTTTCTTGCATCCTCAGGGCTTTTTTCGAGTATAGTGTTTGCTGCTTCTTCAAGGGTTTCTTCATAGTTAAAGAGTTTGTGAAAGAGTTCCGGGTTCTCCTCATTAAGCATTAGCGCGTATTTTGCTATAACGTAGAGGGTTGCCATTTCCTTATCCCATATATCATTTGGCCATGCTTTACCCCGTAGTGGCTGTATTGCACGCTTGCGATAAGTATCTTCAAGGATGCTTGTTGCTTTTCCTCTATCTGTTGTTTTCTCCTGTAATATGCGTGATAGTGCTTCCATAGCAGCATTAATTCTATTTCTCATTGATTCTCTAGCTTTACGGGGATTTAGACTCTCCAACCCCTAGCACCCTTGACACTATGTTCTTTATTGCCAAGGCCGTTCCTTCGGGAGAGCCATAGGCCCGTACCCTGCCGTCACGATAAACTATTATCTTTACATACCCATTTCTTAGTCTTATATAGAGTACTTGTTTAGCTTTATGTTGCTCGATACGAGATATCTCTGCCTCGGGCCAACGCTCTCTAAGCCTTCTTACAAACTTTATGAGAGACTCCTCGCTAAACCACCTATACGGCATAACGTAGTAACCCTCTACGGCCTCATGTTTGCCCGAGCTTCATCACTGACTCAGATCTGCGTGAGCAAGTCATTGGCTAGTATACGCCCCATAGGTTGTTCTGCCTTGCTTATAGATAATATTTCTAGCCTTTAATAACAAGTCTAAGAGGTGACGTGTATGAGGCCAGTAACGGTGCTAAGCTATGAGGAAGACGATATGCCGAGACATGTTGCTATCTATCGTGCACGCTGTGGCACAGATGAGTGTATACTACTTTTTTACATGTATAGAGGAGTGCCATACGCAATAGTAGTGCCTGCTAGGCCGTCTCCTCTCTGCGGGCTAGTAGACCTAGAAAACGCGAGAATAATATCAAGAATAGTAACCGATCTTGGTATAACAAGTACTTACTTACCAGCTTGTAGGGTCTCTTCGAGACTCTTACGCAGCTCCATAAAGGAGACAATAAATACGTTGATTAGCCTAGGATTGATCGATGAAATAGTTTAGGCCATCTAATTCTTGTTTAGAATCAAGTGAAATACAGAGGCCGGGAGCACTACATGCTTTCTTCCTAGCAGGGTCAATTAATATTCTATATGCAAGACCCTTGTTGTCTATTATTTCTAATATTCCACTAGCGTATGTTATCCTTACACTTCCAAGGATTGAATAACTCTTTGCACTATACATCGTAGCTTCTATCTCTTCTCTTACTAGGCCGTTTATGTGACTTATTCTAATGGTTGTTGTCTTCGGATCTATTATTGATCGTTGAGAAAGGTAGATTTTCCTTAAAGTATAGATAATGATGCTTGGCTCTAAAATTATGTAGTTATCAAGCACAGTAATTGCTTCAAGACTCTTACGTGCAATATATACTCCACTACGAATATCACGTGAGTAGGGCTCAAGCTGGGGCATGGTTCTTGTGAGTCTTCTTATCCAGTATTCGTAGATAACACCAATAGCTTCATAGGTCAAGGAATTAAGGCCTAAAGATCTAACCCTCTGGGCTTCACTAAGCTTAGACGAGTATGTCCCACTATAGTCTATTACCAGTGAGTTAGGCGGGGGAAGGGACCAAGCCGGCTTTCCCCTCGGGTCAACTACGTAAACTGGTTTCTTGGGCTCCTCAAGCTCTGTTGAGACACTCGCTCTTAGAACCTCAACTGGTGTCCTAGACTCTACTATGAGTCTTAAAGGAAGACGCCTACCAAGCCCAACTATTGTTAGACGCCAGTCTTTAACTCCGAGCCCAGCGTATAGTGTACGCAGGATGACAGCTGCATCGAAGACTGAGGGTGGGGTGATTACGATAACGTGAGGATTAGGGTTCTCTTTTATCATCCCAAGAACCACCTTAACTTACACGATGCCGCCTATATCGTGTACAGCATTGGTTCCCTGCTCTATGTTGTAGCGCGTCCTCGGACAGAATATAAGCTTGAAATGCTACCGGAGAAGGTTAGGAATAGAATAAGATTTCTAAGCAGTTTAGAGGAGATCACGAATTATGAGCCCAATTCTCTCTTTATAGTGCTTGAGACATATGGTACTAGATACCTTAATGAGATAGAAGTTCAACCCAGCCAAGATGTAGTACTTGTAATCGGTGCAGAGGATTATGGTCTGCCCCTTAACGAAGCGGCCAAATTGCCGCATAGCGTAGTTGCTAGACTGCCTACGAACGTAGAGGGTATGAGCTATAATGTTGTCTCGTCGCTCGTAATGGCAATTTATGAGCTAAAAAGAGGACGAGAAAGTAAATAGTATTAGCTCCCACTACAACTACTAAGAACGTAGTCTCGACATATACCCTGTAACAGGAATTAAATATAAACACTAAGCGTGTTATGAGGTGATGCAACGTAGGGCAAGGTTTCAGAATAGCATTTATGTCCAGGTACCCGCCAGCACACTGCGGCGTAGGAGAGTACACACGAATGCTTGTCTCAAGCCTATACTCTATTCGTCGAGACCTAGACATATTAGTTATAGCTACCGAGCTCTCGGGCAAAGAGCAGTACCAAGAAGCCACTAGCGGTGCCCTCGTCTATCCTGTGCTACGAGAGGAAGACAATGACTATGTCCGGTCCCTAGACGTACTAGCTGAGAGAAACGGTGCCGATATTCTACACATAGAGCATGAGTACGGCATATTTCATGACGGGTTAGGCCTGCTAAGCGTCATAGAAGAGGCTAAGAAGGAAAGACTCGCTAAGAGAGTAATAGTAACTCTACATACCGTATATCATCCCTCATCTGGGCGAAGCGACGCGTTATTCTTCCAAAAGAATCTACGCGCCAGTACAATAGACAAGATAATTGTTCATAGTAGGCTCCAAGAATTCGAACTTGAAGCTCAGGGCATACCCATGGATAAGATCGCTAGGATACCTCATGGGACATTGATAAATCCATATATTAGTATGCCGCGCGATAAGCTTTGTGAATCCCTGGGAATTAAAGGAGAGAGACTTCACGGCATCATACTAGTAACTCCGGGCTTCATTAGGCCCGATAAAGGACTGGATGTGTTACTCAATGCTCTAACCAGTATTAGATTCCCCTATACGTTCATTGCTGCAGGCGAGTTCAAGGATTCAAGGATAAGAGAACTAGTAGAGAATAATAACAATACTATTGTTATCGAGAAATATTTATCCCACGACGAGATACTAAAACTGATAGCTCTATCAGACATGCTTGTCCTACCCTATAAGGATAAGCCAGGCACATACTCTGTTAGCGGTATACTTCACCTATCCATGGGTAGTCTACGACCCATTATTGGCACCAGGGTGCCTCGTCTAATAGAACTCTATACAAGAGCCCCCCGCATGTGTACGACCCCCGGGAGTGTCAAGGATCTCGAGAAGCGCATTAATTGGGCCTATGATAACTACGATTTAGCAGTCGCCTATATGAGCGAGCTGTACGCCTACGCTGCTAGAACTCAGTGGATTCGTATGGCCCGGCGCCACCTGGTGCTCTATAAAAAGATCCTAGTTAGAGGGGAAGCCTCGTAAACCTATAGGGCCTTATTATGTTATAAACTTCCTCCTTAAGCGAGTCCTTAGATATAAAGGCCCCTCTAATAGCAGCAACAACCGTTGGCGATGGTGACCTTACGCCCCTCATAGTCATGCACAAGTGTATGGCCTCGGTTACAACCATTACATCAGGAGAGCCAGTTGCCTTAATAACCTCGTCAGCTATCTGTTTCGTCATTCTCTCCTGTATCTGAAGCCTCCGCGAATACTTGTGCACTATCTTGACTATCTTACTTAGTCCAATGACCTTTCCGCGCGGTAAGTAAGCTACATGAGCTACGCCGAAGAAGGGTAAGAGATGATGCTCACAGAGACTAAAGAACCTTATACCGCTAACTACTACAAGGTCGCTACTCTCAGTGAACCATGTATATTCTTCCTCGGCATCATAGCCTCCTAGGATCTCTTCAAGCATATCAGCTACTCTTTGGGGTGTCTCCCTTAATCCCTCTCTATCGGGATTCTCACCTATAGCTTCAAGTATCATTCTGATGGCTTGCTTGACTTTCTCCTTGTCAATATTCATGGGGCTCCCCGCACAGATAGCTAGTGCGAGGCCATATTTAACTAACCCTCGTTAAAGACGGTGTGGCCAAGAAGCCACTTATATAAATGCTTATATGTAAGGAGAGTTGGCCTACTCTGTGTGGATGAGAGTAATGGTAAGCATACATGAACGCATAGGACCCGGCAAAAACGCCCCAGACCTAGTTAATGTCCTAGTTGAGATACCAATGGGTAGTAATGTAAAATATGAATTCGATGAGGAGAAGGAGATTATAAAGGTTGATCGCTTCTTATACACATCAATGGTTTACCCATTTAATTACGGGTTCGTACCAGGTACACGAGAGGAGGACGGAGACCCGGTAGATGTGCTAGTGATATCAATGCTTCCAGTGCTTCCTGGTACTATTATCGAGGTAAAGCCCATAGGTTTGCTCGAAATGGAGGATGAAGAGGGACCAGATAGTAAGGTAATAGCTGTACCCAAGGAAAAAGTCGACCCCGTCTATGGCAAAATAAACTCCGTTGACGAGTTACCGGATGCTATTAAGTCCAAGATTAAGCACTTCTTTGAGCACTATAAAGAGCTTGAGCCAGGTAAGTGGACTAAAGTAACTGGATTCAAGGGCCCAGAGGAAGCAAAGAGAAAGATAAAAGCAGCCATCAAGAGGTTCCAAAGCTAAAAGCTCCGAGTTAGTTAGTAGCTCATAGAGCACACCACTTATTTATCAGTCTTTTTGAAAGCCATACTACACGAGGAAGTAAATAAAACATATAGTTACAAAATAATGATTATATGTAATAATTTGTAATTATCATAATCTCCTACCCGGACAAGGTGCGCCAATTTGAGACTAACCCCCACGTGCATAGCATGCACACTTGCACGTAGAGCGGCTGAGCTAGAACAACTAGATATAGATAATAGGAAGAAGCTCGGTATATTCCGAGATTTACTTGACGCTGTTAACCTTTACATAGGACCCGATATAGAGGTAGCTGTTTTAGAATCAGTTGTGTTTCGTAGGTTTAAGACGCTTCTGGGAGGCAAGAACATCTACGAAAACTTGGTCAAGGAAAAGATTAATGCCGCTCTAACCCGGGCAAACGAGATCTTCGAGATACTTAAGGAAAAACCACTTGAGGAGAAACTTCGCCTAGCTCTATATGCTAGTGCACTCGCAACAGGGTACAACGTACTGGATGCGCCAGAGAAAGTTCTCTTAGAACCTCCGGGCCCCGCTGATTTAGCCCTCATAGGCTCATCAATAAAACTTGGCCGCGATGACTCGGCGAAACTCATCGAGTATGTAAAGAGATTAGGAGAGTCCGGCGGCACAGTCTATTATCTTTTTGCATCAGTAATGGAACTTCCCTACGATAAAAATGTCATTAAGATACTGGTTGAGGATTTTGGATTAGGTATTGTAGGCGTTGTCAGAGGCGCGAGATACAGAGACTTTGCCATTGCCGAGGACCTAGAGAATTATGGACTGATAGAGTATGTATCAGAAGTCCTAGATATGGGTAGTGATTCGTTAACAGTAACCAAGGATGAACACCCACATATATATGATCAATTAAATGAGGCTTCACTTGTATTTATAAAGAGTTCCGAGCAGGCCATTTACTTCCATAATAATCCACTTAAGTCTCCTAATGTGTTGATTTTCATGGCTCCATGTAGTGTTGTGGCTAAAGCTTTTGGTGTACCTATTAAGAGCTTAAACATAATAGTGCAGAATATTGAAGAGAGTCAGTCAGGATAGGACCTCCTCATCCCCATCCTAGATGTCTTTTGGTCGGTCGGGGTTCTATCACTCATCCAGCATACTTAGGTAGACAAGGATATTTCCTTAATTGTATTCTGCTGCTTCATCACAGTTATTAGAGTATGGGTAAGACGGGGAGAAAATGCCAAGAATTAAGGGCTTTGATCCAGTAAAGCTTGGTCTTCGATTAGAGGAGCTTGTTCAAAGGGAAGCTGATAGGAAGTACTACAGGTTTAGGGGGACAAGGTTCTATGGCGGAAGCTCTACCGGTGATGTAGTTGGTTGTAATCTTAGATGTATATTCTGTTGGAGCGGGAGAGCTAGAGATGATCCGCGACTCGGATTTTTTGTTTCACCAGAGTATGCATATAATCGACTTAGCAGCATAGCTCGAAGACATAAGTATAAATATATACGATTATCTGGCGGAGAACCAACCATAGGTTGGAGGCATCTCATTAGTCTTTTAGACCTAGTTGAAAACTCCGATTTCATATTCATACTTGAAACCAATGGGATCCTCATTGGCGCCTTACGTGAGCGTGCGCGATTCCTCGCAAGGTATAGTAGGGTACATGTCCGTGTATCAATCAAGGCCTGCAACGAGGAATGGTTTACTAAACTAACTCTAGCAGAGCCAAAGGCCTTTAACTATCAGCTAATGGCTGTTAACAATCTCTTGGACTACGGTATCGACTTTCATATAGCTCTTTTCATGTCCTACGGCAACAATACTTGCTGGCAAGGCCTATTAGAGCGCTTAATCAACATAGCCGGGCAGGAGATAGTAAACATGCTAGAGCCCGAATATCTAGTGCTCTACCCTAATGTCAAGAAAAGGCTTCAACTGTATGAGAAAATTCTGGGTATAAAACCTAGAGTAGTCTTTGAGCCAAAGAGGCGATAACAATGTCTAGAATTGATGCTAATGTAGTAGTTAAGCTTCGGGAATCAATTAACCCTATAATAGCGCTAATTGACCCTTCATTCGAGATACTAGTAAAATATTCTTGCTTGATCTGCGGTGGGAGCATTTTTAACGAATATATTGATAAATACTTTGTCCAAGCGTTGCGACAAGCATTTCTAGACTTATATACACTATATAGTTCATATGTTCCGTGGCTTCTCGTTGACGAGATAAGGATGAATAGGGGTAATTGTCCTATAATCCGTAGCTCGTTATGCAATAAGGTATCATATAATCTTAACCTTGATAAGAATGAATTAGTTGTTAGTGTTGATTGCAACAAGATTCATTATAGGTGTGTTTTCAAGGTACAAGCCTAGAAACACAGCATGTTTTTCAGAAGGGTGGGCCCAGTCATTGCCTTCTGCTCCTCTGTGCGTAACTTCATCACATAATTGTATAATCCAAACCAAACAACCTGTATGCGACATGAGATAAACTATAACATAGTGTTTAATCAATGTATGTGGGTCAGTGCTGCGCGGCTCCACATTCTTTTCTTCGGACCTTTCGAGCCTCTTCATTCCCGTATTCTATGTTTTAGACCGAGCTTACTATTAGTTGCTGCCATTTTAACATGTGTTTATTCTAGATATTCTCTCCCACCCGGATAATACCTTTAGTCCTAGATATAGGCTTGTATTACTCTATAAGTGGCGTAATACAATGGGTGCATTCAAGCTTATCCTAGGAACACCTCTACAAGCCATACCGCGTCCTTGGCTGATGCTCCCCATAGAAGGCGTTATGGTGAATACATATGAAATACTAAGTTATGGGCTGAGCAAGGTAAGGGGGCGCAACCTTAGAAGAATCCTTGGCATAGATAACACCAACATCGAGCTATGGATAGACAGTGGAGGATACCAATTCCTTTCACGAGGGCTTAATCCGAGCGTTGATAAAATAGCTAAGGTGTACAGAGAGGTTGATGCTGATTACTATATAAGCTTGGACTATCCCCCAGGCCCGAGAGACGATGAGAAGATAAGGGCTATGAAAATTGCTAAGACTGTTTCGAGCTTCATGAGTATGAAGAACATACTACGAGGATTAATAGAGGAAGGACGCCTAATCCCAGTATTTCATCTATCTGTAGGGGAGTCGCTTAGGATACAGCTTAGAGTCTATGAGTCCCACAGCATTACTGCAGCAGTTGGTGGACTGATTCCACACTTCATGCAGCTATCTGGTAAGGGTTCGCGGCTCAAGGCAGTGTTATTCCTATTACTAATGCGTAGAATATGGAGAGGAAAACTTCACGCTTTAGGCCTAGCATCGGCAGCCATTATACCATTACTTAAAAGTATTGGCATAGATAGTGGTGATACACAGTCCTGGCGACATAAGGCCGCTTATGGTAAGATTATCATACCAACGATAGGTGAACGTCACATATCAGGCCGACGTGTAAAATTTGGTCCATCTACTCTTCGTGAAGAAGAGTACCCCCTCTATAGAGAGTATTTGAGTAAGGCTTCTCGTATATTACGGAGACAGCTTAGTCATGAAGACTTGGTAAATAGTTTTGAGGCTAGGGCTCTGTTTAATTCATATATATTATTAGAGGTTGCGTCTAATGGTGCGAGATACAGGGGGCCCAGTAGAGCTTTTATGCGCTTATTCGAGAGGATACAAGAGTTAAAGAACCGGGATCCGAGTAGCTTGGAGGAGGAGCTAGCTAGACTAATAGAGCTTCGTGAGGAAGCAGTTGAGTACAAGTCTGTGCGGAGTGTTGAGAAAGGTGCCGTCTCTGTTAGCACTGTAGCCACAGAGGCATCGGTTGCCTAGTCTTTTACACCCGAACTTGTTTCAAGTTCTACTAGATAACAAATACAAAAATTACATTAACGCTACTTAAAATCGGGTACATCTCTACCTGTGTAACCTAGGGAAAGAGATGGCGCTGTCAAGGATCAATAGCAAGGACTGTGACTACATTGTGGCCTTGGTGGGTGCACCGAATAGCGGTAAAACTACTCTCTTCAACGTACTTACAGGGTCTAGTGAATTTGTTGCCAATTGGCCTGGTGTTACTGTAGATGTACGAGTAGCCATTATGAGAATTGATGGTAAAAAACTTTGTATCGTAGACCTACCAGGGACATATAGCATTAGCGGGGATACAGCCGAAGAAAGGGTCACGCGTAGCTTTCTTACAGAAAACCTTGTTGATGTTATAGTTGTATTAGCTGATTCAACTATACTTGAACGAAGTCTTTACCTACCATTAGAAGTAATGAGTGTCTACGATAATGTTGTACTTGTATTGACTAAAGCCGACGAGGCAGAAAGGAAGGGAATCAGTATAGATGTTCAGGGTCTCTCACGCGAGCTCGGAATCCCAGTAGTAATGATAAGTGCATTGGAGGGCAAAGGCATAGAGGAGTTACTAAAAGCGATAAAGGAGTATATTTCAAAGCAACAACCTACTCCAGGAATAAAAATAGACTATGGAAAACTGTCGCCCTATGTAGAGGAGCTTGCAGAGCGCATTCGTAGACTAGGAGTAGATGAGAGAAGAGCAAAATGGTTTGCAGCAGCCCTCATTCAAGGCCATGAATGGGTTATAGAGGAGCTTAAGAAGCTTAAACATAACAATAGAAATGATGATGGAAAAGATATCGAGGAACTAGAGAGGCTCGCAGAGCGCATTCGCGACAGGCTGCGCCAAGAGGGTATAGAGCCTATCGTTGAGATACCACGGATATACTATGACTTAGCCGCTGCGCTTTACGAGAAATATGTTAGAAAGAGAGAAGAGGAAGTAACGCTTTCACGCTTCGATAGATTGCTCCTACACCCATTCCTAGGCCCGGTAATTAGTGGGTTAGCCTCGTTTGCAATAATACTGCTAGCCTATATTGTTGCTACAGGTTCGCCTCTGGATTCGTTACTCGATGCTCTCGGGCTTCATAAAGCTGCTCGCCTTGTCTCAGAGTACAGCTTAGTTAACTTAGTAGCTGCTGGAATGGATTGGTTAGCGAGCATAGCTGAATCCACTATACCAAATCCGGTTATAGCTAGAATGATTGGTGAAGGGGTTCTCTCTTCAAGCTACGGCGTGGGACTTGTAATAAGCTTCCTGCCCCTTGTAGCAGTCATGATGCTCATACTCGGTGTGCTCGAGGATAGCGGCGTCCTAACACGACTTGCGGCTGGCTTCGATAACGTGTTTAGGAAATTTGGTGTTAGCGGAAAAGCCCTATTTCCGGTACTTGTAAGCTTCGGGTGTAATGTGCCTGGGGTACTCTCCACGCGTATCATGGAGAACGAGGAGGAGAGAAGAGCAGTTATCTTTGCACTTCCATTCATCCCTTGTTCTGCAAGGCTCACGGTTATCCTTGCATTTGCCCATGTCTTCTTCGGCTCAGGTATAGAGAAGGCACTAGTAGTGCTCGTGGTCTATGCCATAGCTATTACGGCTTTCTTACTCACCCTCCGCCTCTTTGGGTACTTCGAGGGCTTAGAGCCGTCGGAGCTTGTGCTAGAGCTTACGCCCATTAAGAAGCCCAGTATGAGGGTTGTGTGGTGGTTCTTCTGGGATAAAATAAAGCACTTTCTTGTAAGAGCCGGCACAGTAATCACAATTGCAAGCATATTCCTCTGGATACTGGCGAGCTATGGTCCTAGCGGGTATCTGAAATACAATGAGACTAGTTATAATCCCGGAGCAAGCTATGCGGCGAGCATAGGGAGGGCGATAGCTCCTTACGTGGAGCTAGTGTTTGGTGTCAATGAGTCGCTTGCATGGAGGGTTGGGTTCGGCCTACTAGGTGGCTTCCTTGCCAAGGAGGTATTTCTTGACTCTCTTGCAGCCGTCTCACCTATACATGGTAGTGGCGAAGAATTTGCTACACTGAAAGCGTATAGTCTTGATCCATGGGCTGCATTGGCGCTCTTAGTGGCTGTGACTCTCTACGTACCATGTATATCAACGCTGAGCGTAATCTACGCTGAAACGAGGAGTGTTAAGTTGACTACTGCTGTGTTTCTGTATGACCTTAGTGTAGCTAGTCTAGTAGCTCTTATTATAAGGCTTATTGGGGGCCTTCTAGCGATTCTTTAAGGGTCACAGTATGGCTACTGTGTCTCCTCCTCTTCTCTTAAGCTTCTTGAGAAAGGCATGTGCTTGTCTCCTTGTCGGTGTAAGAGTATAGGCTTCTCTCTGCGGCGCTGGCTGGGCTAGGACGTAGCCTCTTACTGCGACTATTGTTATGCCTACTCCGAGCTTATTTATCTCCTGCTTGATTCTTTTCAAGTCCTCTAAGAGTTCCTCGGGTTCTACAAGAGGAATCTCTATCACTGCTTCCTCGGTTCCTCTTTCCTCATCTAGGCCATACACAATTACTCCCTGCCATTTCCTTACAAATTCCTCAACGAGTCGGGTAAGCAGAGCTGTTGCTGGATTAGGGCTATACTCGCTCCACCCCCTCTCTGCGACGACATCACTAAACCGGTCAAGGTCCATCATAACCACTGTGCCCTCTACAAGAGGGTAACTCTTATAGCCCCGCTTCCGCACCATTTCCACCACTCCTGAAAACGCACAAGCACCTCGCTTCTGTAACACTGTGTTCTTGTAATTTTCCCCACTACTTTCTAAACGGTTAACGATTACGTTAAAAACTCTGCCACAACAAATCTATCTACATGGACAGAACTAGAGGTGTAACTCGTGGCTCAAGACTCTCGTCGCCTCCTAGTCGAAGCAGAAAAGGTCCTCCATCGCGCAGTAGTTGATCTTCTTGGATACGACGAAGACACATACGAGGCTCTCCGTCACCCGGAGAGAGTTATACAAGTTAAAATCCCCGTCCGCATGGATAACGGCAAGGTTAAGGTATTCATCGGGTGGAGAAGCGAACACAATAGTGCCCTCGGCCCCTACAAGGGCGGTATAAGATACCACCCCGAAACAACAAAAGAGGAAGTAATAGCGCTCAGCATGATGATGACCTGGAAGAACGCCCTAGCAGGCCTCCCATATGGTGGCGGCAAGGGCGGTATCCGCGTAGACCCACACGCTCTCTCAACACGCGAGCTCGAACAGCTCTCAAGAGGCTTCATAAGAGGAATATACAAGTACATAGGCCCCGACAAGGACATACCTGCACCTGACGTATATACTAATCCACAGATAATGGCCTGGATGATGGACGAGTATTACAGACTCACCGGCGACAACGCCTTCGCAATGATAACCGGTAAGCCAAAGATACTAGGCGGCATGGAGACGAGAATCATTGCAACTGGCTTCGGTACAGCGGTAGCAGCTAGAGAGATAGCAAAGAAGCTATGGGGAGGAATTGAGGGCAAGAAGGTAGCCGTACAAGGCTATGGTAACGCTGGCTACTACGCTGCAAAGTTCCTACACGAAATGGGTGCAATAATAGTAGCTGTGAGCGACAGCAAAGGCGGTATCTATAGCAGTAAGGGACTAAACCCAGACGAAGTGCTCGAGGTCAAGAGGAAAACGGGCAGCGTCATCAACTACGACAAGGCAGAGAAGAAGATAACTAATGAGGAACTATTAGAACTCGACGTAGACGTGCTAGTACCAGCAGCGATAGAGGATGTGATAACAGAGCAGAACATGGATAAGATAAGAGCAA
>JALVKZ010000268.1 GCA_027033675.1 Pyrodictiaceae archaeon
CTCATCGCGAGGAGCAGTTAAAGTCCCTAGCAACATATTTTAGATCAGTACTACTTGAGCCGGGTTCCCTTTCGCAACGCGTTCTCTTAGTGGGGAGCATAGGGACAGGGAAAAGCGTTACAGCAAGAAGATTTGGGCAGGACTTTAGACTCCTTGCTAGACAACGAGGCATTAAAATGGAGTATGTACATGTTAATTGCCATAGGGATAGAACGCTGTACCTAGTTGTACAAGAGATAGCTAGGCAATTGAGAATACCAATACCGCCAAGGGGCTTATCTGCTCAGGAAATGTATCAATTAATTCTAAAACAGCTGGAGAACAAGAATATGTACGCGATAATAACTCTTGACGAGTTTGACTACTTTATCGAGGTCGCGGGCAATGACGCGGTTTACTTCCTTGTAAGAACCTATGACGAGCACCCAGAGCTAACAAAGCGAATAAGTTTCATATTCGTAACAAGGGGTCTAACGAGCCTTAGCAGGCTTGATACAGCCACAGAGAGCTACTTGATTAGAAATGTTATACACTTTAAACCCTATACGAGTAATGAGCTTTACGATATCCTTAAGTATAGAAGCAGTGAAGCATTTTACGAAGGAACAGTTAGCGACGATGTATTGCGATACATAGCTGAGCTTGTTGGAGCAGATACAGGAGGTAGTGGGAACGCGAGGCTAGCGCTTGAGATACTTCTGCTTGCAGGCAACGAGGCAGATAACGAGGGATCACCGATACTCACCATAGAGCACGTAAGAAAAGCATTTACTAAGACAAATCCTAACCTATCAATAATGGTAAATGATATTATTAAGCACCTACCGCTTCATGAAATGATATTACTCCTTGCAATAGTGAGGACGTTGAGAGCCACTACCGAGCCGTATGTTAGGATAGGTGAGGTAGAGGCGGAGTATCAGCGAATATGTGAAGAACTAGGCGAGACGCCTAGGAGGCATACGCAAGTTTACGAGTACATAATGGATTTGAAGAAGCGAGGGATAATAGAGGCAAGAGTCTCCGGAAAAGGCTATAGAGGTAAGAGCACACTAATAGGTATGAGCCTAGGGCCTCTTGATCACTTGGAGAGATATATCACAGAGCTAATAGAGTATATGAAGGGAGGAAGTGTATGAAAGACAGTGAGCTAGTACAAGGGATATTAGGCAGTAAAGGAAAAACCAAAATACTCCTATTATTGGCAAAGTATGGTCAGCTTAACATAACGCGACTCTTAAGGTATAGTGGCCTGCACTATAAGCTCTTGGAGAAGCACTTACGCGAGCTCAAAAACCTGGGACTCGTTGAAGAAGAAAGGCTAGGAAGAGTTCGTTATTTTAGCCTGAAATTTGATAATCCTCATGTTCCTATAATCCTTGAACTTTTACGAACGCTACAAGAAATATAACTAGGAACACTAGATAATAGCTTCTCCCACATGGGCCCACAAACTTGCAGCCAAGCATGATAGATATAACGAAAAAAGATATCGTATATAGGGAGGCTATAGCCTATGGCAGAATAAAATTACGCAAGGAAACAATCAAACTCATCAAGGAAAATAAAATAGAGAAAGGAGATCCCTTCCAAGTAGCTAGTATCGCTGGAATATTAGCAGCGAAAAAGACACCAACACTTCTTCCAATGTGTCATCCAATCGAAATAACCAACGTATCCGTAAAATGCTCAATAGAGGACGAAGAACACATAGGGTGCAGAGCAAGGGTAAAAGCCATAGCACGAACCGGAGTTGAGATGGAAGCCCTCACGGCCGTAAGTATAGCCCTGCTCAATATTTGGGACATGGTCAAAAAATATGAAAAAGACGAAAAAGGCCTCTATCCCTACACACGTATAGAGAGTATAGTTGTAGAAAACAAAGTCAAGAAAACACTAGCCTCATAGGGGTAGAGTGGTCTGCGTCCCGCCACCCTTTCTTCTCCGTCTACTGGATCTCCTAGTAGCCCTCCGGGATTTACTGACACTAGCCTCCTCGCTCCTAGCCTGGACTTGAGTTTCTCTTGTCTCAGCCCGTACTGATGCAGTAGCGGGCTTCTCCATGCGTAATAACAGCATATTAATATGCTCCTTGACACGTGAGTATAGAGGGCCCGCGAGATACTTAACCATGTTATCTGTCAAGTTATACCCTATAGCTATTCTCGCCGCATAATCAGGTCTCTCCCGGAATATTATCATGAGATAGGGCAACACCTCTCGTTTTACTGTAGCTCTCGATGTATGTATGCGCTTTGCAATAGCATCCGCTAATGCCTCTCTTACTTCACGCATCTCCTTTGTCTTGGCAAGAAGCATTATCTTTTGAGGAAAAGAGTATTTAGCCCATCGAAACTTACTTTTTTTCCTAGCTAACGCTACTCCAGGCCCTGCTAGGTCAAAGACATAGGATAACAAGTCCCATGAGAGAGTGCGTTTAATCCTGCCAAGATATATATCGGCTCTTGCTAATGACTCGAATGCTCTCCATACATCCTCCAGGTCTGTGTACTGGTTTGGTATATTCTCATTAATCCATTGGAGGATGGTTTCATAGTCTAAATCCGTGTGCGTTACAGCGCGTTTTGCTTGCCAAGCATACTTTGACATAAATAAGTTCCGAAGCATTTCCCATGGTGTATATTGCCTATCCCTAGACACGATAAGGTTCCTTACTACGTCAG
>JALVKZ010000269.1 GCA_027033675.1 Pyrodictiaceae archaeon
CCTCGGACTAGGTCTAGGCCGCTCCTATAAGGTGGGTTGTGAACTACGAGGATTGTTGACTCCATTCTCTTCTCTCCTATTTTCCCGAGTAGAGGGGCCAGGCTTGCTCCTAGTTCTTCATCGCTGTACTCGAATGGTGTATTGAATGGTGTGTGTATGGAGCCACCGAGCCCTGTGAAGACTAGGCCCTCGAGCTCAACTATTCTCTTATGAACTAGGTAGGTGTTGCCTAGGCTTAGGCTTAGTGTCTCCCTTGTGTCACAGTTGCCTGGTACCCAGACAGCCGGAGGGCCATGAGATACTAGTTCCTCTAGTACGCTTCTAGCTTCTTCCAGAGAGCCGCACGAGGCTAAGTCTCCTGCAACCACGGTTATGTCTCTCTTAATATCCCTTAGCGCCCTAACATGCCTCATAGCCCCATGTACATCAGAGACCACTAGTAGCCTTAGCATCCACGCCACCCGGTTGCAAAAGATTATCTCGGTCAAGCTTTATCACTTAACTATACAATGCGCCCCTGGAAACCAATAAAACCCAAGGAGGAGGGAGGTTAACAGGTATGTGTATAGGCTAAAAACCCTCGTGGTGCCTCGGTGTATAGGAGGTAGCTGAGGGGCTGAGCCCTGCCTTGGCCTGGAGAAACATGATGACGAGCATTGTCGCTTCATCGCTTAGCACTATAAAGGCGAGCTGCCTTGAAGAAGAACTTGAGCCAGAGAAATGCGCTAGAGCCCTAATGGCTTCAGCCGATGCTGCTTATTCTCCTTTAAAACCAATAGATTCTGGTCTCGGTGAAGCCCGCCGCGTCGCAAGCATGCTAGCTGCTATAATAGCTAACGCCTTCCTTATCCGCTTCATCGAAGAGAGAGGGGAGGAACTGCTAAAGGACGTATTAGAGGCCTTAAAGAATATTAGAGAAGAGAATCTGAGCAATGAGGTTCGAAGAATTCTCAGAGACGCCCAAGTCGCCATCGAACCAGCTTCCGCAAACGAGCCTAGAGAGAGCCTTTACAAGGATATAGACGAGTATGTGAACCCACCGCAGCCAAGTATTCCTAGGCGCAGGCGTCAGCCAAGGAGACCTGATCCTCGTCAAAGGCTGCGTAGACTCATAAGGGATCTTGGAAGAAGGGATCCCATCTTAGCAAAGGCTGTAGCTAGGGCTCTTAGGGAATGGGGACTAAGTGTCTTCTAGACACAGACCATGCCTAGATTTTATGGCGGTGATACAGCATAGGTGTCTCATTGTTTTTGTTCATTTGCTTTGTTCGCTTCTTGCTCTTCTTCCTTAGCTAGATAATCATGTATTACACTTGCAATAGCTATTAGCGCTGATGCAGCGGCATATTCTGTTGAAAGAGTTATTCCTGGCGCTATATCTAGCACTAGGTCAGCGAATCGGTAGACGCCCTCTGGTATGCCTTCTCTCGAGCCAAACAGCATGTTTATTCTCGGATAATGCTTAACTAGCTTTAGTATCTCCTCTGCCTTCTTGGATACGTGCTCGCCTTCGGGCTCAAACACTATGATTGCTTCGTTGCTTCTATCCCTAACAAGCTGGTACAAGTCCTGCAAGTATACAGGAACCTTGTGGGTTTTCCTTCCATAGCTTTTTCTCTGAACCTGGTACCTGGACTCTATCCCCTCAAAGACGCCCTCCAGAAACGTCTTTAGCTGAAGAGCGTCAACGAGGCCTATGGGTGCTATGACTAGCTCGCCTACTTCAAAGTTTTGAACCTCTCTTCCCACGCGGACCCCCATTGCCTTACATGCGTCGAGGGGGCCCAGGTAAGGCATCTGGATTATCGCTATCTTTCTAAAGAGCTTGTAGAGAGGATACTTTCCTGGTCTCATCTTCTTCCATTCCTCGGACCCGGAATAGAATGCTATAAAGGCCTTGTCAGAGATTATCTCGATAGCGACTACTTTGTCCGGGTATCTTAGATTAACGCTTGCCCCAGTTGCTCTCCGCACAGCGTCACCTACAACAACATTAACATCGATGCTGGTAAAACCGTGGCGCCCTCGGCGCGTAGTTCGGACAGCAAATGTCTCGTTAGAGCCTATATACCTGGGTGCAAGGCTTGCCGTAACTTCGGCTATCTCCTCGGGCCGAGCAGGTGCACATCCCTCTATTACTAGAACTTTCTCGGCCTCCGGAACCTTGGTCTCTATCTCCTTTGCTACTTCATGCTTATTCTTAGAGGGCTTAACGAGTACAAGGCCCTTGAACCCACGAGGGGAAGGCGTAACCTCTGCTCCAGGGTCGATGTCTTTTATATAGCTTGCAGCTATACGCTCCATTCCTAGAACAGTCTTCACTAATATGTAGTCACAGAGCCCCTTTTCGTTCACTCCGTATACACCTTAGAAATTAGAGACTATGCGACTCTTAACGGGAAGAAATTAGGGGAGGTACTATTTTCGTCGAAGCTAACCCTTGCTAGGAGAAGATCATCGCGAAAGATGCCCACCAGCTGTGTAAAATGGTAAAGACACGCTTAGCGCCGCTCGTACATTAGAGGTGATACTACTACTGCTGGTTGCGGCTTGCCCTCGGGGCCTGGAATTGTTAGTAGCTTTGACTTATATATCTCAACCTTCCTTATGGGGTATATCTTCTTAGCTGCCTCGAATATCTCGTTAGCAAGCTGGCCGAATAGCATTGCCTTGATTA
>JALVKZ010000270.1 GCA_027033675.1 Pyrodictiaceae archaeon
AATAGGAACGCTAGATCAGTGCCTGGCTTTATAGCTATCCACTCATCGGCCTTAGCGGCCCACTCACTAAGCCTTGGATCGAGAACTACTAATTTATAGTTACGCCGGTACATACCAGCCTTCGAGGTCTGGCCAACAGCTATTGAGCCGCCAAGGTTTCTGCCAAAGCTTAGGAAGTAGCGTGTTCTCTTATAGTCCGGTACTAGCTCTGAGTGCTTGCCAGCGAGCCCTATCATGCCCCAGGCTAGCGCCTTAGGCATAACGCACGTGGATAGAGGCATGCTAGCGATATTTGGTATTCCCAACGTCTTTGCGAAACTAACTACGTGGTGATGGTATGTTGCACAGCCTATTTGGCCTATTATCAGTATCGCCTTCTTCGCTAGCTCGCCTCTATCTCTCAGCTCTCTGAGCTTATTCGCGACAAGGCTTATAGCCTCGTCCCAGCTAGCTTCACGGAACTCCCAGTCCCCACGCCTTGTGCCCTGCTTCCTGACAAGGGGTTTCTTGATTCTATCAGGGCTTATTGCTTTGAAGAGACCCATGTTGCCCCTAGCACATATGCGGCCCTCGTTTAGTGGTGCTGCCTTGGGGTTGCCCATTATTCTCTCGGGGCGCCCATTCCTCACCCTAATTACTATGCTACACTGGGCTGTACACATCCTGCAAATGCTCGGCACATAGCTCACGTTAACGGGGCCCAGCTTCTTGGCTTGAAGTGCAGCTATCTTCTTATCCCTAGAGACAAGCCTTGTCGATATAGGGAATGTTGCTGCTAATGCGCCTACTCCTGCTATTTTTAGGAACTCTCTACGTGATACGTGGATACTCATCTAGAATCAACCTCCTACTTGCTCTTAGTAGCTAAAAGTCTTGGTAGGAGGAGTTCGATACCTATGTAGACGAGAAGGCCTAGTGCAAAAGCACCAACTATTACTGCTATATCGCCTGCCTCTACGTGGTAGCTCCTTGCCCCATAGAGCAGATGGTACGGGTTAATTGCTGGGCCTAGGTGAAGTGTCTTGAGCCTCGCTTCTTGGGCACCTATTATCATGCTATACTTTTCAGCGTATCCCGCGACAAGGAACAATATAGCAGCCACGATAGCTGTTGAGTGGCTCCTCTTAGCAAGTGCTATTACTGCTAGTATCGGTGCCGCTATGTACCCTAGTAGAACCTCTGCTCCATAGAAGACTAAGGCATGGTGACCTGTCGTTACTTCTTCGAGGTATAGGCGGGTTGGTTCGGATACTGTGCCATAGGAGAACCACCAAGCAGTAATTATTCCGAGGGTTACTGCTACTAGTGCGATAGGTACTGCAGTAATGTAAGGTAGTAGTCTATTGAACTCGTTCTTTATCTCGTCTTCTTCCACGCTTAGTATTGTTGGCAGCGCTATTAGGGGTATCCAGGAGGCGCCGAGACCTATAGCCGCTATTAGGAAGACTGCGCCGAGGCTTGGTGACGATATTCCTATGAGACTTATGGCGTTGCCAAATACTTGTCCTAGGTTGATTTCGAGCCCTATTGCACCAATAATGGCTACTACTGCTAGTGCCTTATCTAGTGTCGTGTATTTGTTCTTAGGCCCAAAGACGTTATGAATCAATATAATAGCGATGGGGAGCGCGAGTACTGTGTAGAATACTGGCATCCAAGCTATTCTTGAAGAGGAGTGCCAACCTCTCAGCAACCATGCACCATGGTCAGGGCGGCCTAGGTCAGCAAACACTATGTACCATGCTGGCACTAATAGGCCAAAAACGAGTATATACATATGTCTTACTATCCTAACTATTTGTTCGCTTAAGGGTCTATATAATAATAAAATTGATGCAACTATCGCGGTTCCTGCCGCTGAGCTAGCAAAGAATGCATAGCTAGGCACCAGTATGCCCCATGGAAATGCTGCGCGTTCCGCCCAAGGCTTAGTCTCACTATATCTTTCATATGTGTACCAGGCTCCGATTATGAACAGAATTAGCAAGATAGCTATTCCGATATATAGCGCGGTCCTTGTCAGTGTGTCTTCACCCCTTCTTACCAGTGTCTAGTTGCTTTTCTTTGACACTAAAAATAATAGAACCGTACGCGTCAAAAGCAAGATATAAATACTCCTTATTTTTCTTTATTTTTGATAAAAATAACTCATACCATATTGCGATACTGTTCACGCAGCATCAAGTGCTGGCACAATTTAGGGGAGAGGACAATAAACAAGCGTAACATAGAACTAGGGTTCAATAAGAATAATACAAGGATGAAAATCAGTGGACTTGAAAAAGCTGCTCCTCCTCAGGGCTCTAAAAGAAGAACTATAGCGTTATCTTGGTCTTCTACCACGTGGCTGTTGTGCTCTAAGCCAAGGCGTTATAGGTTCGAGCTGTCTGCCGCAGAAGGGGCACTTGTAGTGCAGTCGCTTGGCGTCTGCTGCGCAGAAGTATGCGTCATATTTGTCCTTGCAGTATGGACACGCATAGACTATGTCTAGTGTTAGGTCTAGCTTTTTACCACATATTCTGCACCTGACCGTTACCCAGCCTTTATGGCCTACAGCGTTTATTCCTTTAAGCCCCGCTGTTGACATGAACTTACCCCCAGCCTCTGCGGAGGACTAGAGACACTATATTAGTTACCCTCGCCTCTGCCCGGCTTATTGGAGCCTATGAG
>JALVKZ010000271.1 GCA_027033675.1 Pyrodictiaceae archaeon
TGGCTGTCCGCTTATTGTCTATAGAGTATTTTGCCAAGCTCCTTTCCTTTTCTAGAGAAGCGGGTACGTAGCTAGCTGAGAGGTGTTGCTGCAGAGATGATTGATTACCTCAATATACATGGTAATCCCAATATAGGTGTATATATTTTCGTAAATAATTATATAGCTCTTGTACCACCTACGATTACGCCTAAGGATCAAAAGCTCATCGAGGACGTACTGGGAGTTGAGGTTATTGAGACAAAGATAGCCGACATGATAATAAACGGAGTAATGGTTGCCGGTAATGATAAGGGTTTGTTACTGCCACGCATAGTCAAACCTGACGAATATGATGCCCTTAAGCAGCTAATCGGCGACAAGATGAGGATAGAGGTGCTAAATATAAGACAGACAGCCCTAGGGAACCTAATAGCCACTAATAATGTTGGTGCCCTAGTATCGCCAAGTATAGATGTCGCGGCTGTTAAGAAAATACAAGAGGTACTGGGAGTTGATAGAGTGTTGCAGAAGCCCCTCGCCAATATGCCGACCGTTGGCTCAATGATAGTGGTCACGAACAAAGGTGGTGTTGTTCACCCGGGTGTAAGTGACGAAGAGATAAAGATGCTTACAAATCTCTTCGGCGTAGGATTTGCTACAGCCACAGTGAACTTCGGCCTATATTTTGTCAAAGCAGGCCTAGTCGCTAATGATAGGGGTGCACTTGTGGGAGACGAGACTACGGGTCCAGAATTGATGAGGATACAGCAAGCTTTAAGGCTCTAAGCAGAATAGGGTGCTCGGGAACCAAGAGAGGAGAGGGGGACTATAATGGGCGACGTCAAGATCTACCTTGTTGAGGGAAAGATGCTGATAAGGCCATATAAGATGCCAGAGTGGTGGCCTTTCCGCAAATACGTTAGGGCTATTAAGCCAGAGCATGCCATTGAGAAGGTTCTCTCAGAGCTAGGCAGCAATCATAAGATAAAGAGATTCCACATTAGAATAGAGAAGGTAGAGGAAATCCCCCCTGAGCAAGTAGAGGACATACAAGTAGTTGAACTCTCCAAGCTCACAAGGTGGGAAAAGCCTTGAGCCAAGAGCAGAGAGCAATAACGCTCGAGGAGGCCATTGCCCAGCTTAGTCTCCTCGAGAATCAGTTAAAACAGCTCCAAGAACTCGTAGCTGAGCTCTCTGCTAGAATCACTAGGCTATCAACGGTTGAGGATGCTATATTGAACTTAGAGAAGGGCTCTGAGGATTCCTTTATTCCGCTTGACGCATCCGGCACAGTATTCGTTAGGGGAGAGATAAAGCCGATAGAGAGAGTGCTACTCCACGCCGGGCTAGATGTATTTATAGAGCTTGGGAAGGACAAAGCACTTGAGGTTATAAGGGAGGAGAAGTCAGCGACATCAAAGCTCCTAGATAGTTATAACCGCGAACTAGCACAGTTAACACAGTATTACATGGCACTACGCTCTGCAGTTGAGCAAGCACTCCAGCAAGCACAACAAAGGAAGCAGTAGCTTAATAGTCAACACTACTATAACTATTTCACCTTTGTAGAGAGTCGCCATATTCTCATGGTTTCCCGTTTTTAAGACGTAAGCGAACATAGGCTTCATAATGTCAGAGAAGTATTGCTTTTGACCTATAGCTCTTTGCCAGACATAAGGGGTTTAGTCATGGTGTTTAATAGGCTCAAGAAGGCCTTAAAGCGGTTCGTTGATACTGTAAGCGAGACAATTGCTACAAAAGAGGTTAAGGAGGAGGATCTAGAGCCGATTATAGAGGAGCTGACGATAAGCCTGGTAGAGAGTGATGTTGCTCTAGAAGTTGCTGAGGAGATAGGGGAGCTTATTAAGAAGAAGCTAGTTGGTACGAAGGTTCCACGATTCAAGGATGTACGGCAGTATGTAATAGATACCCTTGCAGAGGTAATAGAGGATATAGTGTCTAGGAACTATAAACCAGTCAATATTGTCGAGAAAGCAAAGAAGCGTGACCCCAGTAATCCCTTGAGAATATTATTCTTCGGCGTCAACGGCGTAGGTAAGACAACTACTATAGCTAAGTTCGCCTATATGCTTAGAAAGAATAACATCACACCCGTCATTGCTGCTGCTGATACTTTTCGCGCCGGTGCACAAGAACAGTTAAGGATGCATGCCGAGAAGCTGGGAGTACCTTTTATAGGTGGACGCTATGGCGCTGACCCGGCCTCAGTAGTCTACGACGCCATAGAATACGCTAGGGCACGAGGTTATAGAGTCGTTTTAGCGGATACTGCTGGTAGGATGCATACAGACGAGGACCTAATGGAGGAGCTTAGGAAAATAACTCGCGTAGCAAAACCTGACTACAAGGTGCTCGTCGTTGATGCACTAACCGGGAACGATGCCGTTGAGCAAGCGCGTTTCTTTGACGAGGCTGTTGGAATAGATTTCGTTGTACTAACAAAGGTTGACGCGGATGTGAAAGGTGGCAGCGCTCTAACCATAACAGCTGTAATTAATAAGCCTATATTATTCCTCGGCGTCGGCCAGCGCTATGAGGACTTGGAGCCCTTTAACCCCAAGGCTTATGTGAAGAAGCTTCTTGAGGGCATAGTGTGAGTAAAAAGCCTAGCCTCTTGTCACATTGGATAGGCAAAACCTACATTTCCCTAGAGCCGGG
>JALVKZ010000272.1 GCA_027033675.1 Pyrodictiaceae archaeon
TATAGAGGCCGAAGGGACGCAGCGCCTCCACCAGCTCCTCCTCACGGGCCCCTAGCAACGAGTCAAGGCTGGGGAACTTCTCAAAGAACCTCGGCAAATACCTCTGCCTCAGCGCATAGTTGGTCCGGTTACCCAGGAGCAAGCCAACCAGGACGCGGTAGGGATCCCTCTCCCTCCGCCACCACGGCTCCACGACACGCCACTTAGACAACGCCTCCACGAGGAACCCCACCTTCTCCTCAACACTACTAGTTCTCTTCTCGCTAAGCTTCTCTTCCACCATAGTCTCTGCCTCAATGCGCCTAGAGATATTTGTGGCAATGACGCCGCGTCAAACACCATATATAGTTTTTGGGCCCAGCCGCCCATGTAATACACGTATAAGCGTCATCATACACAACGAGCTAACCGGGTAAGCAGCGTTGCGCCCAGCAATAATAGCCATAACTCTAGCAATAGGCCTACTGCTCGCAGCGGGTCAGGCGGCGGGCAAGGAAGTAGCCAAGGTCATAGTCTTCCCCGGTAGCCCGGTAGAGTTCGGCATAGTCAACGCGGACAACGCTTCTCTCCTCGATGTAACTATCCTCACGGGTAAGGGGAGCGTGAGACTGCTGAGCATAATCAGCGACAACAACATTACGTGGTACAAGGTAGCGCCTCTTAGCCCAAGCAAATTCTTCTCCTATGTACCAGTATTGCTAAGTGGTGACAAGATCTACGTCTTTGGGGCCCAGGGGACAACTTTTCAGCGGCTAGGATTCCTAGTAGGCACTTTGTCCCTAAGGGAGCTGAGAGGAGAAACCACACTAATAGAGCCGAGAACTGGTGGCAACGAGACCCTATACATCATACCCATAGGCATAGAGCCCGTCAAGACGCAGCATGGCTTTCACGTACTCTACCTCGTCGCTAACCTGGTAAATACGCGGTCAACCGGGAACGCTACCTACGAGAAAGAATACGTTTTCAAGGGGGTAGTGTTCTTCAGAATAGGGCTCGAGAAGTTAACTATTAATGCAACGCTCTTCCCCATAAAAGATGTGGCTATTCTAGCTCAGCACGTCGTCGGCAATACGGTATACGTCGCGGGGATTAGTGCATCAAATACATCACTGCTGACTTCACCTCCTCGGAACTTGACGCTAGTAATCGGAGCCCTGCGCGGCAACACATTTAGCCTTCACTACTACCATGTACCAAGCTGCGATATGCCTATAGCCATGGATATCCAGGACAATGTGTTATACCTTGAGTGCGCGAAGCCCGAGGAGTTCCAGCTAAGCCTTCTCGCAGTGAATACCGAGACTTGGCGCATAAAATGGGCAATGATGTACAATGTCTCAGTAATGTTCGTCGGGAAAGTACAGCCTCCAGTGGTAATGGGCAAGAAGATCTACGTCCCTATCATGAACGGGCTCTTGGTTGTGGATAGTGAGACAGGTAGACCGCTAGAAGCGCTATCAATAGCGTCCACGCCCACGAGCCGTGCACCAAGAGTAGTCGGTGTCAATATTTGGCGTATCGGTGGCGAGCACTATGTTGTGCTGATGAACGTTGTGGGTAGGACGATTACGTTAGTACCATTGAGGCTTGTTGAGAAGGCTAAGTGCATACAAGTAGGGAGCATAGCCCTAGGAGAGACAAAGATAGTCCCAAAGCCGATTAAGCCCTTCCCACAAGGTACAGAGAGCATTCAAGGGAAGCAACTCAGCATAAACACATCAGAAGGCCCATCACTCGTATTAGTAAAGTATACCAACGTATCAGTGAAAGAAGTGGGGATAACTTACCCCAAGAAATGCAAGCCTCAGAGATTCCCCGCACCAACTATGACAATAACCAAGACAACGACCACCATAACACTAACCGCTATCAACACTGCATCAACACGGGCATCTACCACGCTTGCTAATATAATGAATTCATCAAGCACGGGACAGTCGGCAACAAAGACGGGGTCAACGTCATCCTATGGTACTACTAGCTTGGTGGAGCAGAGCACAACTACTCCTGGAACCAAGGCAGCCGTATCAGCTACAGCGTCTACACAAGCTGCAATGAGCAGTAGTACCAAGGCAATAAACCATCGTGGCTGGAAAGGGGCAGCAGTGGTGGCGGCCATTATAGTCCTAGCCATCGTAGCCGTGGTGGCCCTACTAGTGCGTAGGAAGTAATGTATGCATCCCGTGAGCAACGGTTTTTGTTACCGTGTCCCCGGGTTACGTTATTCTACTATCGCGTCCCTAAGGACCGGGCAGAGGATGTCTCTTGGTGCGTGTGAACGTATTGGTAATTGTTTGTGTCTTGCTGGGTACTATGGTGCTTGGCTTCCTCGTTGCCAGTGCCGAGGAGGTTGTGCTTGTTAAGTTACCTGGGCATCCAGCGGCTGTTAGTGTTTATGACGGGGGCGGAGCGTCGGCTATGCTTGTCTCCCTATTTAAGCCGGGCAGTGGCGAGGAAGTTGTCCGCGTTATTGGCGGCGATTATCGGGGCTGGTACAAGCTGGTCCCGGGTAGTGGCTTCTTCAGAGCCTATTCGTTACTGCTTCTCCGAGGAGACAGGCTATACATCTACGGAGTAGAGAAGACCGGGTCTAACGAACTAGTGCCAGTGCTGGTCACTGCTTCATTAAAGACTGGAAGGGGTGTTGTAGAGACAATA
>JALVKZ010000273.1 GCA_027033675.1 Pyrodictiaceae archaeon
GGGTAAGACGGCTCTAATAGAGTCCCTCCTCCTACTACGTGATACACTAGACTTTCTCCGAGGCCGAGTCGCCAACCCTTTTCTCCGCTGGTGGGGCTATAGCAATGTCGCCTGGATGCACGACGAGACCAAACCAATAGAAATAAGCATAAGCCTTGACTGTAGCGAATGTAATACTGAGGAGCTAAGGAGTATTCTTCCGGAGGGACTTTACGCTCTTCTAGACAAGAAGAGAGTCGAGTACCTTGTGTCAAGTATTGAGTATAAGGTATCACTAAGCGGTGCTGGGGGCTCATTCGATGTAATAGGAGAAAAACTGTGCATTTATAATACTGGCTGTATAGAGCTACAGAGGAGAAATATAACCATACACCTCGAGCATGAAGCTATGAATAGCCTAACAAAAAGCTCTCTCGAAGAAGTTATGACGCGTTCACCTTTTGCAGCATTCTATGAGAAAGGGAAGAGCATAGCTAACAAGTGTACAAAGTATCTAGAAGAACATAGAGATCTTATATCAAACGAGATAACTAGGCAATTATCTAGGTTCCAAATAAACCTAAACTCTTCACATATAAGGAGGAGCTTATTAGAATTCTATACGAGTACGCCCACTAAGAGACCCTATGAAATAGGTCTACCTTTTGAGGCTGTTGACCTAGTACCTGGCGATATAGTAAAAGATACTTTAGAGGCATTGACTAAATCCGTGACTTTAAAGAACATAATGGATCAGTACAGATCGTGTTTGTCCTCCTCAATACCTAGCTCCGAGTTCGTCCAATTGCTGACTACTGGTTTATTTGAATACATTCTTGGATGGCTTATGACTATGGCATTATTAGTGTTTCTGGCAGCAACTTTTATTGTGGGTTACTTCATAGACCGTATCGTGGTTCTTCGTTTTCTTGATTATCGGTCTCTTCGTAGTCCGCAGCCTCTGGAAACGAGTGAGCGGTTGCGAGAGGATGGTTCGAATCTTGTTTCGGTGCTTTTCCGTCTAGGTCGTGGCAAGTTCCCAGATGATATTGGTGCAGTGCTCTCTAGCGTTCTTGGCGCTGAGAGTGTCTCGGGTTTCTTTGAGCCCACCCCTGACGGGAGGCTGGTGCTCAAGCTAGTGGTGGACAATGTTGAGTTAGCGCCGCCATCTATACCGGAGGGCGCGTGGAAGACCATGGCGTTGATGAGCGCTGTGCTATCTGGCGCCAGCGTCGTGGCGGTAGACGAGTTCGAGAATAGCTTGCACGCCTCTGCCCAGGAACTACTCCTAGAGGAGCTGAGACAAGACACACCAAGCGCCATAGTCGCTACGCATTCACCCGTAGTCGTGGATGCCGCTAAGAGCCTAGACGAGGTAGCCCTAGTCGAGCTAGAGGCAGGCGAGACCAAGATTCATAGGCCACGGGATCCGGGAAAACTGGCAGAGAAGCTAAGAGAGCTAGGAGTAACACCCAGCGAGGCTCTCCTCTACGGCCTCCTAGAAACAAGCTAGTCACCTAGCAACATCACAACGGAGACAAGAAAGGCACTGACAAGGGGACAAAGGACGTTGCAAGGTAAGGTATTCATAGTAGTTGAGGACGTTTATGCACCACCCGCGCTGAGGCATATTCTCCGGAAAAGAGGCATACATAACGCAATCATAAACCACCTAGGTATATGTAGTAAGAAAATGGAACGAGTAGTAAGAGCCCACCTAAGGGAGGGAAGACACGTAGTAATAATAGCCGACGCAGAGCAAGAACACGTCAAAAACAAAGAGAAATGGATACGGGAAAGCCACAAACTAGGCAACAACGTAACAATAATAGTCATCGATCCATGCATAGAGGCACTAGCATGCGAAGCCCTAGGCCTAAAAGGATGCAGAGAAAAACCATGCAACAACGGCCCCATCAGAGCCATAGACACCTATTTCCGCCGAGAAAAAAGCAGAGAATACAAGAAAAGACTCCTACCACTACTCCTCAAAGAAGCAGATAAAGACAACAAACTAGACCAAGTACCCGAGTTCAAAAAGCTCATCAAAACCCTCAAAGACCCATAACGAAAACCCAGCACAGACCATTACCATGCCAGCTCAGCCACGCCTAGCCCATGCATAACCATGTCCAAGAAGAACCTTGTACATGTCAACTAAGACATTAAGATCATTCTTGATACGGAAACTTTATTGTAGCTATATAGTAATGCTTCTGTGCTTCATCTATGTATAGTATTTAAATAACGCCATAGTATGACCTAATATGGAACGGGATGCCGTAAGCTTGACAAATATTAACAGTGAAGCTATTCTAGTAATAGTGCCTGCAAGCGGTAATGAAGCTAGAATGCATTTCTATAAGACTGTTAAGAGACCTTGGAATATAAACGATATAATTGAACTCAAGGTTGCTCTTCCCGACAAATTGATAGAGAAATTGAGAAAGGTAGGAAAGTTCGCTATATGGGGTAGTACTCCACGTGTACGTGGTATAGAGTCTCTTTTCGAAGAACTCGAAAAGGGTAGTGAGGGTTTTGTTGCATTTTATCAAGATGGTAAAATAGTTTGCTGGGGTCACATCTTTGCTTGGACGCGTAACGCTGAGCTAGCTGAGCGTCTATGGGGTCGTGATAGACGAGGAGACACATGGGAA
>JALVKZ010000274.1 GCA_027033675.1 Pyrodictiaceae archaeon
CGTGGCCTACTAGGAAGTATAGATGACTGCTCCTCGCAGGCCCCTTCTTCATGGTTCTCGTCTTCTCTAGGAAAACTATGAGCTTATCTATCCTTGCCGCCGGTATGTAGAGAAGCATGGTTAATGCCAGGGCTAGCGCGCCCAGCGGCGGCCGCCAAGCGTATAGCGCTAGGCTTACCCCTTGTGCCGCATAGAGCGCGTAGACCAAGGGGGTTCTTGGCTTCTCGCCGTACGTGGAGGGGAGGGAGTGAATAGTTACAGCATAGATGCTGGTAACCGCTAGAGCATAGACCAGGCCCAGGTAGTAGGTAAAGAAGCCCCTAGCTGGGCTAGAGGCCAGCACATAGATAGCTGCAAGCGTGTAGGCATAGGCGAGCCCAGCTATGCTTAGGCCAACGCTTCCCCGGGGCGCCTCAATACCCGCTATCCACAGAGCTATTGCATACACTGCATAAACAGCTACAAGAAGGGGCCTAGGGGGAAGCCTGTCTAGGAGCGTGAGTCCCCCGAGGCCTATACCAACCAAGGCAACAATATAGGTAGTGGCAACAAGTGCTAGGGCTACCTTCTCTGCTCTCGGCGAGCGACGGGCACCTGAGGCCGCATAACTAGTAGCTATGCCAGTAACAAATACTGGTAATACGGTACTAGCCATTAGTACCGCGTGGAACGCCGTATAGCCGCGAAGGGCCTCCCATAGGGCCTCCGCGAGTAGGAAGAAGCTGATGTATACTGCGAATGCGCTGCTACGGTGAACCAGCTTGATCCACGAGGCCAAGGCACTCCCCACGATACGGTATACGTGTCTATAGCTGAGACGTTATCAAGGCTTCCGCACCTCCTTGGTTCCAAGGCTCAAGAAGCTTACATGATATACACTATTATTTTATCCCTATACTCAACAACACCGCCCTCTACTGCGCCGTCCCAGCGATAGAGCAGATAGAACCTCTTAGCATCACCGTGGACTAGCCAGAAGTAGAGAGCATTAACCACGTCAGGTGCGCCACCAGCGAGGTTTGCCGCAGCCATGACGCAGGCTATGCCGCCTAGTACAGAGCGCTCGATTGCTAAATAGAGTAAGAGAGGCGTTAGTGCTTGCGGTACTAGGGTTACCAAGAGGTATTGGCTCGGAGACATGTAATCGTAGTCCAGCATAAGGGCTACTAGCTTCTTGTTAAAGAGGAGCCTTGCACCAGGGACTCGGAGAGCCATTGCTGTAGCGTAGTGTGTTGCTTCGTGAATCACTACGAGAAACAGCGCAGAAGCTATATAGACTATGAGGCCAGCTAGGTGACCAGTAGCCTCGTTGAGTAAGTAGAGCGATTCACAGTAACGAGCAAACACCAGAGGCATAAACGCAAGCATGAGTATTGCTAGGAACAAGCCAGCGTAGAAGGGCCTAAACCTCGCTATCTCTACCCTCTGCACTTTCTCAACATCTCCCTCTGCTTCCTAAGCACCTCCTCTGCACTAGCCACTGGGTCCCCGGCCTCGGTTATTAGCCTACCAATTATCTCGTAGTCGGCTCCGGCGCAGAGGGCTTCCCCTGGCCTTGCTCCCTGAGCGCCAATGCCTGGCGAAAGTATCTTCACGCCTTGTCCAAGGGTCTCCCTCGCCTCGTGGATTATTGCTGGCCTCGTGGCTGGGGCAACAACACCCCATGGCCTCAGCTTAGCTACTACACCGAGTATGCTGGGTAGTGCTTTGTCATAGACCTCCTCAGCTCCCGGATGACTCATAGAGACCACTACTATCAGTTTCTTACCCAGGCTAACCAAGTACTCTTTGAGCTCGTCAAGAGCGCCCCTTACACCAATGAAGCCATGGGCTATCACAGCATCCACGTAGCTAGCCACACTTGATGTCACCAGTTTCATCACGTGGCCTATATCTGCTAGCTTGAGATCGGCGACCCACAGTTTCTCCGGACAAGCTCCACGAAGCCCGCTGAGAGAGCGTACACCGTTTACCAGGAGGAATGGGAGACCCACCTTAAACCCAGCTACCCAGGTGCAGAGACTCCTGGCTAGCTTCTCAGCCTCTTCTACGCTGAGACTATCTATCGCAACTATTAGGGTCAATGTATAAGCCCCGCTGCACACTGGCCGCGTGCCGGGGTTAAATGATGAAGTATTGCTCCTTCTTAGCCCCTTCGGCATCGTCGTGGCATAGGGGGAGGAGCTCTATTAGAGCCTTCTTTCCCAGGCCATTCCCCAGTAGGATGAGGCGCTGGGTAAACTTGCTAGGGCTCTCTAGCAGCGATGCCAAGGACAGACATCCTTGGCGAGGGAGATGAGGGAGGAGAGAATAGCTGCTAGGCTCCATGGCTCAACGACTCGTAGGGCCTAAACTGGGGGCACTGTAAGGCTTTACCTTGAATCATTTACCGTGACCTCGCGTATGGTAAGTAGCGGCGAAGAGGAGGAGTTTCTTATTGCTTTAATACCTTGGTTTTGAGTCTAGCCTTGTTTCTGGAGGATAGTGGCGTCGTGCCACCTAGCTTAGAGACGAAGATCGGTAGGCTAGTGCTCCGGCATCCTGTTATGAATGCTAGTGGTATCCTTGGCTCCGGTGCTGCGGGGTTTGCGAGGCTGGCGAAGGCCGGGGTAGCGGCACTTGT
>JALVKZ010000275.1 GCA_027033675.1 Pyrodictiaceae archaeon
TCCCGTTAAATACTACCTCCTTAACCTTTTTACGAAAACATATAAATACTTAAAAAGAGGGCTACCTAGAACATGGATAATGAAGAGGAGGAGTTGGTTTGGCCTCAAAGGCCCCAGGCCTAGAGACTCAGGAGCAGCAAGTGTTTCCACGGCCAGTAACTGTTCGCTACTATTTAGAGGATATACACGAGGCACGCGTAGATATACTCGCTGAGGTTCCCTGGCGCTACTACCCCATAACCCGGGAAGACGTTGAGCGAATGTGGGCAGAGGCCCCGGTCATTTATAAGATATTGAAGGAGGCTCCTGACTTAGAGACTGCTCGTAAGAAGCTTTACGCTTATCTCTCCGAGTGGGAGTTCAAGGTACGCGAAGGTGAAATAGATCTTCACCCAATTGATCACTGGCTCGCAATCCAGGCTATTAATATTTTCCGCAACATTCTCTCAAAGCGCAACGAGAAAATAGCAACCTTTAGTACCCTCGAGTACCTTTATAGGCTAGCAAAGGATGATCCAAGCGTATACGACGAGGTAGGAATGGGCTTCGTAGAAGAGTTCCGCCACCTCTTCAAAGCAATCCACGGGACCGCTAGGTTCTCCATGGGATGGCTTGGCGAGAAGCTCGGAGGAGAAGAGCCTATACTAAAATTCCTCCGCTCCCGCGGTAGGCAGGCAGCGCTTCTACGCTCAGAGTACCTTGACAAGATGGGCAGGTTTGTGCTCAATTACGTGAAGCGATACCGCTCCGGTCTCGACCCCAAGGTAATCGAGGAGAGGAAGAAGAACAGGCAAAAGATCCTTGATTATCTTGGAGGAACACTTGACGACTGGTACGATTACCACTGGCAGTTCCGCAACATATTCAAGAACATGAAGCACGTAGAGATGCTCAAAGAGCTGGTACCCCTAACCCAGGAGGATATCGAGAACATTAAACTGGCGATCGAGAACAGAATACCCTTCGGTATAACACCGTACTATCTAAGCCTATTCGACTTCACCAGGGCCGACAGGAAGAATGATCCAGTTGTAAGGAGCCAGGTAATACCTCCACGCTGGTATGTTGAGACAATGATTAAGCATCGCAAGGACCGCCGCTACGTGTTTGACTTCATGAGGGAAGGTGATACGTCTCCACATGACCTAATAACTAGGCGTTACCCGCTTGTCGTGATAATCAAGGTATCTGATACCTGTCCACAGATCTGTGTCTATTGTCAGAGGAACTGGGAAATAGAGTCTGCAATGTTCCCTGAGGGCATAATACTGCCTTGGAGAATAGACAAGGCAATTGAGTGGGTAGCAGAGCACGATACAATAATAGACGTGCTATTGACTGGCGGCGAGCCAATGATATTAGGTGAGAAGCGCTTGGAGAGGATACTCGATAAGCTAGCCCAGATAGACCATGTGAAGCATATACGGATAGGTAGCAGAATAGTGGTAACGGTCCCTATGAGGATAACTGATGAGACAGCAGAGCTCCTTGGAAGCTACATAGAACCGGGCAAGAGGAACATAGCGTTCGTGACACACGTTGAGGGAGTAGAGGAGGTAACACCAGAGATGGCTGAGGCGGTTAAGAAGCTAAGAAAACAAGGGATCTATGTATACAACCAGCAGGTATTCAGGTTCTGGACAAGCAGGCGCTTCCACTACGTAGCAACAAGAATAGCGTTGAAACAAATAGGCATTGATCCATACTACAACTTCTACCCCAAGGGCAAGTTCGAGCAAAAAGACTACCTGGTACCAATAGCCCGTATAATGCAGGAGAGAAAAGAAGAAGCACGACTGCTGCCAGGGATATTCCGTACAGACGAGCCAGTATTCAACGTGCCAGCACTAGGAAAGAACCACATAAGGGCATGGCAGGATCGCGAACTCATAGCGATAACTCCGAAGTACGGTAATAGAATATATCTGTGGCATCCGTGGGAGAAGGGTGTGGCGCCAATAAGCCCGTGGCCATACGTAGACGTACCAATATACGATTATCTGAAGCGACTAGAAGAGATAGGAGACGATCCTAAAGAGTATGAGACAATCTGGTACTACTACTAAACACTCTTCAAAGCATTGCTTAGTTTTTCTCCCGAAGCTCACCGCCTTCCTTTCCTACCTTTCCTATTTTCCAGGTTCTGCTTACCCTTTTTACAAAAACCGTATTAACATGCTTGTGATTATTCTCTTAATATTAAGTGATATTAAGGGTTTAGAAGAAGAGTTCCAGTAGCTCCAAGTGGGATAGGGGTGTTTGGCTCGGCTACACCCGGTTATAACGCTCTCAGCGTATGAGCGGCTCACAAGAAAGAGAAGATTGGTGGTCGGTGGTGAGGCTGTATTAGAGGCTAAGCTTGATGGCTACCTCGCCATAGTATACGGTGGCGAAGTCTACACAGGGTCTGGTAGGCGTGCACCACCCTGGATGAAGCGTGCACTAAGCGATGCTGGCATCGATGCTAAGGCAGCCGGATCCCGGATAGCTTTCCTGGAGATCTATGGGCGTTGCGCGTCCCCAGGCGGGTTCCATAGGAGCGATAAGCGTTGTTATCGCGCAGCGCTTGTTGATGCCCTCGTCCCCCGCGCATATGCTGGCGGTGTC
>JALVKZ010000276.1 GCA_027033675.1 Pyrodictiaceae archaeon
AAGAGAGCCTATGAATCTTGCCAGTGCTGCCCTGCCTCTCGGGTCAACTGCTGAGAAGGGTTCATCCATCAACAATACTTCAGGGTCGTGTATAAGTGCTTTCGCTATGAATGCTCTCTGTCTCTGTCCACCACTGAGCTCCCTTAGCGGCTTATTCCAGGCCTCTGGTGACAAGCCTACAGTCCTTAGCAGGTCTTCGATCTCTGTACGGGTTTTTCTTAGTCCACGTAGACGTAGCTCATAGTTTACAAGCTCGATAGGGGTAACAGGGTAATGAGTACTCTGCGTAATAACCTGGGGGACATAGCCTGTGCACTTACCAGCCTCCCGGGGATTAGCGGTGACATCTCTACCACAGATAATCACCCTGCCTTTACTTGGCTTTATGAGCCCAAGCATAGTTCTAAGCAACGTTGTTTTACCAGCTCCGTTCGGTCCAAGTATTTGTACAAGAGCTGGGCCCTCTAGCTTTAGCCTATCGACTCTAACAGCCACTATGTCTCGGTACCTTACCTCGAGATCCCTTATCTCCACTACTAAGCCATGGACACTGGCACGTGGTTTCAACAAGTACTCTTGCATGCCTATAGCCCCCAGTGTGCACAACTGATATTAACTTCTATAAATATCTGTGCACAATACATCCCGGGGCTCTAAGGCACCCTAGCAAAGGGCGGCCAACGATGGACCGCGAACTGGTAGCGTCACTAGCAATAATTATCGCCGGAGTACTGATAGCTGGGTACGTTACAGCTACATCACTTAATCAATACAGTGTACAGAGCAAGGGTAAGGGTCTCTTAGTAGTAGTGACCTTTCCTTCACTAGTTAGTGATGTTAAACAACTGCTTTGCCCTCAGGATAGGGTTATTAGTCTTGTACCGCCCGGTGTTGATCCACATACCTATACTCTTAGCCTAGAGGATATCGAGGAGGCAAAAAGAGCAGACATAGTAATATCTACGGGGCATGCGCCCTTCGAGATAAAGCTAAGAGACCACATTAACAACGAAAAGCTAGTAGAGATACCGAGAATGCCTGGCATTAAGATAGAGGACATTATTGGTACTTCATCTCCTAACCTCCATATGCCCATATATGATCCGCATAACTACATAGTATTTGTAAACTATGTTGCAAAGAGACTAGCAGAGCTACGCCCAGCGTGTAGCTTGCACTACTTAGCGATGGCGAGGAAGGTCTCCAACAAAGTGGCTGAAATGACCGAGTCCAGTCCTAGGCTCAACATACAAGGTGTTGGCTCAACTCCTCTAGTACAATACGCGGTTAGCTGGCTAGGCATAAGACTCAAGGCATTAATGATGACTAGCCCTGAGGCAGGGATAACTGGCCAGCAATTCGAGAAAGTAAAGGAGCTCCTGGCTAGTCGTAGAGCAGAGATAGCAATAATAGTGAGCCCTAGCCCGGGTAAATGTACTCCTATGAGCAAGGCTGATGAAAAGACCCTAGCTCTAGCTAAGCAGTACAAGGTACCGGTTCTCTGCGTTCCATCCCCTCTAGTACAAGAGCCTATACCAGATAAGCTGGAAGCTATTATAGTACAGGTCAAGGGTCTTTACTCGATACTCTCAGCGAGGTGAGATAGCTTTGAGAAAGCTTGCTATCTCCTTAATTGTATTCGACTTGCTCATGGTATACTCCTTTGCTATCCGGGTTGAGCTGGCGGCGGCTCTTGCACTACTGGTTGCTAGTGTTCTCTTTGGCTTAGTTGGCTCGATCATAGCGGCTAGGCGCTTGTACTTCCTAGCGGGTGCAAGTCCTCACTCGGCCCTATTTGCGGCTCTTAGTGCAGTGATAGTTGCTTATTGGCTTGGTATAGGCTTGTCATCGATGTATGCTCTCTATACGTTATCTATTCTTATAGGTGTGATCGTTATCTATTTTGCTGGTTATCTCATATTTAAGGGGATAGATCCGGATCTGGCTACCTCGATCCTGGTTGCGTTTGCTAGTTCTTTTAGCGTGCTTGCAGCATACTATATTAAGACTAGCTTGCCAGTACCTTTTGACATAATGTCTGTGGTATTTGGTGACCCTCTTCTAGTAACGCCTCGTGAACTCGTTATTGCCTCCATAGTGGCTGTCATTACTATTGTTGGTGTTGTGCTAACATTTGATGCACAGATATATCTTGGTGTTGACCGCGACTCGGCGCTTCTTACAGGTGCGCCTATTTGGCTCTATGACCTGGTATTCTTTACTCTTCTTGGAGCTGTTGTTGTCTCTCTTATAAGGGTTGTTGGTTTCGTTCTCGAGCATATATTGATTCTCTTACCTGGTGCTCTGGGAGCCGGTTATGGTAAGGGTTCTAGGGAGGCTGTGGTTGTCTCGCTGGTTGCCTCCCTGACAGCTGGCTCCTTGGGCATGCTTATTAGTATGGTGGTTCCTGTGTCGCCTTCTGGGGCTACTGGTGTATCTATGCTCCTTATTTACGCCGTGGCTAGTCTCTATAGGAGGCAGTAGCGCGGGGACGAGGAGTAATGAGTAGGAGGAGGTTTGGTATCTCGGTCTCGTCTAGCGTGGCTGAGTGGCTTGATAAGCTTGCTAAGAGGCTGGGTGTTGATAGGTCTAGGCTTGTTGAAAGGGCGCTGGAGTCTTTTCTTCACGAGTATGCTCATTACTTGTATGAGCACGAGTGTAAGGGAGTAATGATAGCCGTGAAGCGGAACGGAAGCGGGGATACAGCCAAGATAATAGAGAGGTACCGGGACATAGTGCTTAGCAATGTGCATCACCACATAGGAGATCTCTGCGTGGATATTTTGGTTGTCAGAGGCTCTTCTAAGAGAATAGCCGAGCTTCACTCGGCTTTAACAAGCGTTAAGGATTGTATAGTCAGGTATGTACCTATAATGGAGTAACCGGGGTGAGTGCTCTGGGCACGACATGGGCCCTTGGTCTCAGGCCTCGCTGGATTCGCGGAAAACGGTTAGCAGTATCTCCAATGCCTAGGCTAGGCGAGGAAGAGAAGATAGCCAATATGTTTAATACAGTGGTTTCTCTCTCGCCGCCTAGCGAGCATGTGCTTAGTGGTGGCTACGATCCTAGGGCATTGCCTAGGCTTAAGCCAGGGATAAAGATTATTTGGCGCCCGATAGGCGAGTATAACGCGCCAACATTAATAGATATTGTGAAGATACTCAAGGAGCTTAGGGAGCCGGTACTAGTTCATTGTTTTCGTGGCTGTGGTCGGAGCTCAGTGATAGCGGCTGCTTGGCTCATGCTGGTAGAGGGAGGATCGCTGCCAGAAACGCTTGCCGAGATAAGTACACGAGCCGGGTGCGGCCCAGAGACTACTCCCCAGCTAAGCGTCCTGGAAGCCTTTGATCTTGCGAGACGAGCCGGCCTATTAGAGAAGCTTTCCAGGGAGTACGATGTCGATGATCCTGTGCCCGAGTACCTATTGCTACTCGCTAAAAGCATTTCAGCGATAACGGGGGACGACATTGTTGAGGAGGCTAGAAAGGCTTTTTCCCGTGAGAACGAGCTCCGGCTCGTAGCCGAGAAGCTCGCTAATAGCTTAGACTACAAGGTCTCGAGAGTAACACTGCGCTCGGAGACATTGGTGATCCAGGTTTGGATACCACGCAGGGCGCATCCATCCAATGTTCAGAGGAGCGGTGAGCGGTATGATGAACTCTCTGAGGAGCTGCAATCAATTCTTAGGAAGATCGCAGGAAAAGAGATTAACGTGAGTATTGAGCCGAGGGATCCAGAGGATGTTCCATGGTTATAGGGGCCTTGAGCGGCCTATTATATAGCCTATCGCTATCCCTATTATAGCGGCTATGAGTAGGCTTGATATGTAGCTGGTTAATGACCGTGTCTTTGTAACTGTTTCTGTCTTTGTTATTGTTAGCGTTGTGGGTACGTTCTTCGTGATTGTCTTCACAAGGGCCTTTGTCTGTGTAGTTGTGCTTGTCTCGGTTTTTGTAACGGTTTTTGTCACAGTCTTGGTGACGAGGGGAGTAGTCTTTATTGTTGTTGTGATTGGTCCCCGGCGATGGTGCTGTGTGAGCGCACTGAGCAGTATTGCGTAGCTGGCTGCTTGCATGTAGAGTGATAGTTGTGTTTCAATGTCTTGTTGTATTGATGCATACTCTGCGTAGAGGGCTGGGAGTATTGGTGTCGCGTTATTTGCCTCGTTGAGCCTGGTTAGAATGGTTAGTGCTTTCCTGCTAGCTCTCAGAGTCTTCTCGGTGTTAGTATTGAATACCTTGTGCATTGTGGTGGCTGTATCAGAGAGCGATGTTATGCTTATTGCTAGGACACGGAGCGCAGCAGTCACGTTGTGCTGGAGAGTTCCTCTTGCTAGTATTTTGCTTGCTTCTGCTAGCTGGCTAGGCGGAGAGACTGCTAGTCCCGCACTGCTCGCTAAAGCTTGTAAGTATGTCACAGCCGATGACGCTATATAGTAATAGTCTTCTGCTAGCTTAGCAATCCTCTTCTTATCTATCCTAATGGAGTGCACTGACTTGGCTAGGCTGAGGAGCTCTATCCACTGCTTAACCGTTATTGCCCTATAGTATGCATACACGGCGCTTTGTACGGCGTTGAGAAGGGCCTCGACTTTACCGAATCCCGTGGTCTGATTTGCTACCCTTATATAGTACTTTGCCTCACTTATAGCTGAGTTAGCAGAATTTATCCTATTTTCCGCAGCTATAGCGACTTGTAGCTCAACCACGTTCAAGCTCTTGCTAAGCATTTTCTTCAGAGAATTCTTTGCCTCCCTCATTATTGGCTTGCTCGCGTCTATGTATCCTAGGGCATGCTTTGTTAGAGAATCTAGGATGTTCTTTGAGCTAAACGAGCTAGCTATACTACAAGCCATCGCAGAGTCTATGGCGGCTGCGAAGGCTCTTGACGCAGCAGAGTAGAACAGTCCCTGCTGTTCAAGCCGTTTTTCTTCTACTAGATATTCTTTCGTCTCTTTAATGAGTCTCTGGACGACTCCCTTTATAGCAGGGTCTAGCTGGTCTACGAGTTTTTGTGCACATGTTAGATTTGCGCTACCCTGTTTCATAAACGTCTTTATCACGTTTAGGAGATTTTCTTTGAGTAAGGGGAACTCCTCATATATGTTTGCCTTCTTATTCAACAGCCTCTCTATGTGTATAAGTAATTCCTTGTCATGTGTGGCAACGATGTAGGCATCAAGAATAGTATCTGCCTCTATTACCCTTACCCCCAGCGTTTTCCCAAGCGCAGTAACATTCACGTAGCGCCCCGTATTTAGGTCAAGGGCTATTGATTGCCCTGCTGGTATAACAAATACCTTGACACTGTTCCTAGCCATAGCTTCTAGTTTTTCAGGGATTCCACCAACTGGGCCAAGAGTTGTATCTGGGTCAACCATCCCCGTCATGGAGAAATTGCTTGGTATTGTCTTTCCTCTCAGCGCGGCTAGGATGGCCACAGCCATTGCTCCGCTGGCGCTCGGGCCTCCAACTATTGTTGAGTTTGCTTTCAAGTGTATGAAGTAATCATATGAATAGAAATCACTTCCTGCAAGAATAGAGGCGACTATTGCTGCTATCCTTGCAGCGGCTTGTGTATCAAGCTGTGTTAATGGCTCTGCCGCGAAATATACTATGCCATGGCCCGGGTATGCGACAGAGACCACGAGTCTTGATGCAACACCCACATAACCCTGAGATGTCTCGGCGACAGCTGGTACAAGCATCGTTACAGTTCTTATCCAGATATATCCTTGCTCGCTATGAGCCACGCTAATAATCGGCATCGCTAATAGCAAGAATATGACGAATACAGAAAAGGTTCTCAGCTTCATAGTGGTTCACCCATAAGCTCTAGCCTAGCGGCTTTTAGTAAAAAACTATCTTGCGCACGGGATAATATCAGCCTCCGCCATAAGTCTTCACCCCATTAGGAGCAGCCGGGTCTGCCCTAGCGAACATCATCACTCGTTATCCTTCTTGCCTCGATATAGAGTTTTATACTTCTTGCTATGTTGTAGCCATTTCTCCCTCTCTTCCAGCGTCGATACATGGATATCTAGTGGGTGGTGTTTTAGAATGCCTTTTTCCCGAAGCTCGTGTATTAGCTTCTTTATCTCATCCTCGGCTACCTTGGTCTCAGATACAACGAGTATATCGACGTCATGGGCGACGTGGAGTTCCTCTCGAGCAACACTACCAACTAGGTAGACTTCTATTGCTTTTAACCTACTGGCTATGTGCTTGACAACTCCTGGGAGCCATTTATCCCAGTTAGCAATTGCTTCTTCTCGTGCCCTCAAGTTTTCATCAATGTATCTTTCGAGTTCTCTGTGCGTAATAGCCCTATAGGTGTATTCTATTATGAATGACATAGCTACTATCGCTGCGAACAAGGCTACTTGAAAGGGACTAGTTATGATTGTTTTATAGGTCATTATTGCCAAGGCAATAAATGCTAGAGCAGTGCCTAGGAGCGTTAATAATGGATTAGCCCTTATCTTTTTCCTTAATCTGTACGCGGCTAGGTTTACGAAGCCAAATACTAGGAGGAAGCCTCCGCTACCGGCGAATGAGATGGCCACAAGGCCCTCTGTATTGACAAGGACAAGGGATAGCAGAGATATAGCCACAAGGCCCTCCGGGGCATTACGCCATATTTTCTTACCAAGTTCCCTCGGTAGTTGACCATACTTTGCGACAATGTAGCTAATGCCTGCGGTTCCATATAGTGTAGCATTGATAGCTGACGCTGTTGAGGCAAGAGCAGCGGCAACTACTAGGAAAAACCCTGCAGAGCCAAGGCCCTTTGCAGCGACCTCGGCTAACGCGTAGTCCCTTACACGTATTACTTCCTCGGGGCTTAGTACCCCCGCTGAAACCAAAGCTATGACTACATACACAGTGATAACGACGAGCACTGATGCGTAGAACGCCTTTGGTAAGACCCTGGGTGACTCGACATCGGCTGCCGTGTTTGCTATGAGTTCGAAGCCCTCGTATGCCAGGAATATTATCAGGCCACCAACCAGTATGTTCAGAGACGAGGGCCAGTGACTTGGCGAGAACTTTGCCCACTCCACAAGTGGCAGCCCTATCGCCGCTACTAGTACTAGTACGCTTAGCTTGAAGAAGACAAGGGCGTCCTCAACACTCCCGCTCACGTAGGCACCAAAGGCATTAACAATAGTGAATGCGAGTATCACCAGGCTCGCAAGAATATGCGATACAACCCAGCCACCATGAATGGTGCTCGCACCATAGCTTCCGAAAGCATAAGCATACAGCGATATCATTACAACATAGCTGGCAAGTAGGAGCACGTTTAAACCGCCCGAGAGAACCCCCGTGCCGAAACCCTGCACAAGGAATTCAACAGTACCACCACGACTAGGAAAACGCAAAGAAAGCTTAGCATAGGAATACGCGGTCATTAGAGCTATGATGCCTGCCAAGAGAAAAGCTACCGGGGCAGCAGCCCCAGCAAGCTCTAGGCTTAGACCTAGGACCGCGAATATCCCGCCACCAATCATGCCCCCAACTCCAATGCTAAAGGCTTCACGAAACCCTATCCTTCTCTCGGTCTGCACTATGACTCCCTCACGGGGGTTGTGGGAG
>JALVKZ010000277.1 GCA_027033675.1 Pyrodictiaceae archaeon
TACTCGCTAGGTGATGCACTCAACTAGCTACCCCTAGGCCTAGACCGGGAGCTAGCCCCCCTATAGTGCTTAGCCTTAGAACCAATAACTGAGCTAATAGAGTTGAAATTAATTTATCGCATTTAGGTAGGATTATTTTATGAATAGGAAGCACGTGGAATGAGAGAAATGGAAGGTGGCTAGAACCCGAAGAGGCTTTCTAGGCCAGCGGCTAGTTGCTCCTCGCTAACCTCTTCCTTCTTTTCCTCCTCTTTCTTTTCCTCTTCCTCTTCTTCCTTCCTCTCCTCAGCAGCTGGCGCGGCTACTGGTGCTGCCGCTATCTCTATCTCTATTCCCAGCTCCTTAGCCTTGTCTCCAAGTGCTGCCACCACGGCTAGTGCCTTATTGACGGCAAGTCTTAGCACGTACTCTGCGTTGTCGGGTGTCACGTAGCCAGCCTCGGCAGCTACTGCCAGTGCTCTCCTCACAGCTAGTGGTATTGCTACCTCTAGTACCTCTGGCTCTGGATACGCTATCTCGACTCCTAGCCAGAGCGCGTTCAAGTGTGCGCGCATCACGTCGTTGCGGTAAGCCTCAAGGTCAAGTATTAGCTGATCGCCTGGAATAACTACCCCGGAGTCGTAGGCAGCCTTTATCTTGAGCTTGACTATTATTGGCTCTATACCCAGCTTCTGGAGAAGCGATGCAAGCTCCGGGCTAATAGCGTCCCCCGGCTTAGCTACCTTAGTGTCTTTCGCTATCCAGATGGTTCCTCCCTGAACCCTTATTGGGACCTTAAGCTTGCCGAAGACGCTCATAATAGGACCAGGTTTAAACCCAGTGTTACCTGCTGGCAGCACTATCTCTGTTGGAGCAGTATCTCCGGGCTTAGCTGGCGCAGTGGTAAACACGCGGTCTATGGCCATTGCTACCTCGAATGGGTTTAGGTTAGTGAATACGAACATATTGACTCCTGTAAGGTAGCTCTCTAAGGGCTTGGGGTCTATACCAGCCCTCTCTAGCGCAATACGGAACAACGTGTTCTTAGCAACCCTCATAACTAGGGCGCTTCCAAGCTTTCTCTCAATCTTTCTCCGCAGCTTCTGTAGCTGTGCCGTCGGAGTCTTCATCAAGTCTATGATAAGTATCACTTTGTGTGACTTAGCTAGCTCAGATAACTCCTCCACTTCCTTTATCTTCCACTCAGGTATCCTCTTTGCATGAGTAGTCACATAAGCCATGCAAGAGTCACCTCGTCTCTCTACTCTGACCTAGCTAGGTAGAAGGGGACCTCCACTGGGGGTCCCATGGTGGTCTTTACTATTATTCTCGCTATGTTCTGGCGTGGATTCGGCAACCTGTTCTCAAGGGTTGATAACACCTTGAAAATGTTCTCCGTTATCTCCTTGGGGTCCATGTCTTCGGTCCCGACTCTGCATGCTACTTGTGGTTGATCCTTTGTTCTAAGAATCACTGCTGCTCGGTACCGGTTCACGAAGTCAACTATATTGGCGTTAGGAGGTACAGGGACCGGCACCTTCCCTCTTGGGCCCAGGGCTGGTGCTAGTGTACGGCCCACGAGAGGCATTAGGTCTGTACGCACAAGCACCCAGTCACATGCCTCGGCTATTTTCTTTGCCGCCTTACGATTACCTACTAGGCCTTGTAGCTCCTCCCTCGTGATGACCCGGTCCGCTACCTCGCGGGCCTTAACAGCCATATCGCCATCAGCTGCTACGCATATTGTTGTCTTCTTCTGAGGTGGATTAGGCAGGAACACTATCTCCCTAAGCCTCATCTGCGGATTCTTCAAGTCAATGTCCTTGAGCACGACTATTAGCTCTACTGCCTGCTTGAAGTTCCTGGGAGGGCTACCCTCTACGGCCTCGCGCACGGCCTTCTCAACGAGGTCTCGCGGCACGAACGACACTAGCGTGCACCCCGTCTAGCTTGGTACAAGGGGTAGGGGGTCTAAGCCTTCTCCCACTCCTCTTCGTACTTTGCTAGTACTGCGTCGTAAACCTCACTCTCTACTTCCTGTGTTACCTGCTTAGGATCCTTACCATCAACGGTTATGCCTATGCTCCTAGCAGAGCCAAGGATCGTCTTAACAGCAGCTTTGAGCGTCTTAGCATTAAGGGATGGCTTCTTGAGTATAGCTATCTCAACTATTTTCTCGAACGATAGATCTCCTATCTTCTGGTGCATTGGGTCACCGGAGGGCTCCCTTGCACCTACTGCTTTGAGTAATAACTCGGTAGTTGTTGGCGGCTTTATCTCTATGTCGTATTCCTTTGTGTCCTCGTCCACCATTATCTTTATTGTTACCTCAAAGCCCTTGTACTTCTCGGTGAGTTTGTTCAACTCTTCGCGCAACTTGGCTAGATCAAGTCCGCTCTTCTTAAGCGTGGATAAGGCGTCTTCTGTTACTTGGCCACCCTTAGCCTTGACGGTATATACCCTTATTCCCATTACTGGCCACCTCTCTCCTTTGCTGGGCGCACCGAGTCACCCGGTACCGTGATTTGGAGTGGGTACTCAATCTCAAGCACATTTAAAACTACCTCATTCTTACCAGGCACAACCCTAACCACTTGCGCCTTCATGCCACGGAACGGCCCCGATA
>JALVKZ010000278.1 GCA_027033675.1 Pyrodictiaceae archaeon
ATAAGGCTATACTAAACACTTTAAGAGGAATGCTAGGTTCTCCAGAGCCATAGACCGCTATATCATATATAATTTTAGCGTTAACCTGGATGAAATCAACCCCGCTTATGTCCCTAGCAACTTGCACGTCAAGCGAAATACTATCGCTCCACGCATCGCCGTCGAAGTCAGAGTCGGGGTTATAGTCACTGCCACCATAATAATGCATCCAGTAGGTGTAGAAGATGAGTTCGTTAACGCCATTTCTATCCATATCGCCAGTTGTCATAATCTTAGACAAATAACCGAGACCGGTATACCTCTTTATACATGGGCTAGAAACGCTACCAGCATACCAGCCATCAATATAAATTTGACTAGAATCACTAGCACTTACGTCGAAGGTACCCAGAAAACCTCTAACGGTATCGTAATCATACTCGATTCTATAATAGGGTGGAATGTCTGGATCATTATCATAGGCCCAAGAATAAGAGGTTCCACTATATTCATAAGAGTAGCATGGCCTCTCTCCCCATATATTAGAGTACTTCATTATTTCGTCCGCGCCAATGAGTAAGAATCCGCTCTGCGGAGCATAAATACCTCTCCACCCACCTGTTAATCCAGTTCCCTTTGGTCTTCCCGGGTAGAGCTGCGGCGCCCTATTTCCTGCTATTGGGTGAATTACCCCGGTGCTGCTTTCTATTAGGACTATTAAGTTAGGCGCTATTGGCAGTATAGAGGTATTAAAGACAACTAGGAGCTTTTCGCCAGGATCTAGTGTTACGGGCTCGCCCATTGGGGGTGGGGGCTCTCCATAGCCATTAACGTCTACGTTGAGAAGCATCTTTGCTATCTCCGGCGATGTTCCAGGCCTCGTGTATTTCAAGTCGTATACTCTATAAATTGTATGGTTTAACTCGTTTACTAGGATGAGCTTGTCCAGGGTAACGCTCACGGATCCAGTATTGTTTATCCAGACGCCGGGTATCCACCCGGCCCTGATTGCCAGTTCATCATTGGGGTCTACGGGTCCTATTGATAGCTTCTCGTTGAAGTGGGACTTTTCCTGGCTCAGGGTGATTATGTTTTCCTGGCCAGCCTTGATTATAGCCTGGTATGACTGGAAGAGTAGTGGTACTGCGAACATGAATAGGAGAGTCAGCACTATTATACCGCCTATGACCTCTGACTGGCCTCTTCTCTTTGTCGAGTGTTTCTTCAAAGGAACCACCGTACCCGTGCTCGTAGGATTCTATTAGGTTCCGGGGTTTATCCGTTTTCCCCCTCCCCGGGCGTTAGGCTATTTAGCCTATTAGCCGTCATTACCCACTACTAAATGGGCGTTGCTGTTGGAGAGGAGGGGTCAAGCCAATGTTATATCGCTCCTAATAATAATAGCCGCCGTCCTAGCTGTTGCCCTGGCGATGTACTCCTACTATGTTAACGTCTATGCTAGCCAGTCGGAGCAGAGGGGATTAATAGACCTAGTGGCCTCCTACACGACTAATACGAGAATAGTACTGGAGTCATTCATGCAGAACACGACGGGAGGAGAATACCAATACTGCTTAATGGCGTCTATAGTCAACTACGGCGGCTCACCTGTTAAGGTCTACTTCAGCGTGCTCCCAGTAGCTCCGACACCCACGAGCCTAGTGGTTGACCCGGCCTTCGATAGGGTGCCTGTGGACTACCAGGCGCCTACACCGGTGAGGAGAGAGTTCGTGTGGCTGGCGGAGGATATTGATAGGAATGGAGCGATAGACCTACTGGGCAGTAGTGGGGTCGAGTACAACGGGAGCATCAGCCTACCGACATGCTCACAGATTTATGATGACTATAAGAACTATAGGGTATCCGGTCTAAGCCTGTCGCCCGAAGCCCAGGAGCCCGGCCTCGGGTTCTTCGCGAATATTACTCTCACAGGCATCAATGGGCCCTCACTCCTTGAGGTTGCAAGGTCGCAGGGCATAGAGCTGCCTAACAATGCTGCAGTCCCCTTCTGGAACTTCACTATTCCAGCGTTTGGAAAGGTAGAATTCTTCGCATTCATAACAAGCCCTGTACAGGTAGGGAAGCTCTCGATAACCGGGGCGATAACGAATCCAACGAATAATAATCTCATAATATACGTGGTCTATCCCGTGAAGGGCTAGGCCTCCTCGTATGGTATAGGCTTCTGGCTCCTATCCGTATAGTGGACTGTGTAGTACTTGGGCTTTAACTCGCGGAGGACTAGGTCCCAGGCCTTCCAAGGGTCCGCCTTCTCCCCGCAGGTGTAGGCGTCGAATGTTGCGTAGCCGTACTCGGGCCATGTGTGGAGGGCTAGGTGGCTCTCGAGGACTAGGGCTATAACGCTTACTCCCCCCTTCTCCCCCTCAACCCTCCAGCTCCTCAGGTCCATGAGCGTGGCTCCACTGGCCTCTACGGCCCTGAGTATCAGGTTCCTCAGGTACTCCTCGTCCCACGCCTTCTCCTTGTCTATGCCGTAGAGGCTCCCGTATACGTGTTTGCCTATGATGAAGTCTTCGCTCAACCTAGCCCCCTAAAAAGGGGCGGATTCCTCCTAGGGTTTTTAAGAGTTGACCCCTACCTGCTAGT
>JALVKZ010000279.1 GCA_027033675.1 Pyrodictiaceae archaeon
TAAGAGATATCCTGGTGGAGTTACCGCCCTCCACGGAATCTCCTTCAGTGTTAGGAAAGGAGAGGTCTTTGGCCTTGTAGGCCCGAACGGGGCCGGGAAGAGTACTACCTTTAAGATAATAGCTACTCTACTTAAGCCTACGAGCGGCGTGGTCGAAATTGATGGAATTGACGTTGTGCGTGAGCCTCTCGAGGCCCGGAAGAGGATAACGTTTGTCCCTGAGGAGGTTGGTGGTTATCGCCGCCTCACTGGGCTCGAGTACCTGCGCTTCATAATAAGTGCGTATCTCTCAGCACGTGGTGAGGAAAAAGACATTGATAGGGTTGTTGCGGAGGCCGCCAAGCTGACCGGGCTTGAGTACGAGGCCCTCGCTGCCACCAAGATGAGTGATTACAGTAAGGGTATGAAGAGGAGAGTGCAGGTTGCATGGGCTCTGGTGGTTAAGCCGAGGCTTGCAATACTTGATGAGCCTACCTCTGGTCTTGATGTAGAAGCTAGCTACGAGCTCCGAAGAATCATTAAGGAGTACGCGAAGACCCATGGAGTCTCTGTTCTCCTATCGAGCCACAACATGCTCGAGGTCGAGTATCTCTGCGACCGTGTCGCGCTCATATCGCGTGGCAGGATCATCGAGGAGGGCTCCCCCCACGAGATAGTTGAGAGGTACGAGGCGGAGAACCTCGAGGAGGCCTACATGAAGGTTATGAAGCAGAGGGGTGGAAGTGTTGCATAGCCTTGCTATGCTCTTGCGCAAGGAGCTCTACACGCTTCTCCGAGAACCAATGGTAAGGGTGATGATTATCCTGCCCTTCATAATCTATGCCTCTATGTCGCCGTTCTACGGCTCCGCTGTGAAGCAGGTTGAGGAGGCAGCTAAGCTGCACGGTGCGAGGCTGGCTATAGTCGCGTGCAGCGAGGAGGACCTTAACGTTGCGAAGACTATTGCTGCTGTGCTCCGCGCCAAGGGGGTTAACGCCTCCGCGCTCGGTGGCTGCAATCCCCTGGACGCGATAAGGAGGGGCTACAGCGTCGTCGTGGTGCTTGGCAAGAACTTTGTCCAAAACCTACTAGCTGGCAAGGCCCATGTAGAGATCTACGTGAAGGGCAGTGTGAGCAGCCTTAGCAAGACACTGGCTCTCCCCGGGGCTGCTCTTAGCTACGTATCACAAGCCCTATCGCCGAGCAACAGGACTAGGGTTGAGGCCCGGGAGTACCTGGTCGTGAACAACCGTGTCTGGAGCTATGAGCAGCTCAACAACCTCTACGGCACAGCTAATTTCCTCACATTCGCTGTGTTCTTCATCATATTTCCAGCTGCGTCGCTAGGCGCGACACTGATAGGCGCGGAGAGGGAGGAGAGGACCCTAGAGGTTCTCTTCAGCCTGCCGATACGGCGCAGGGACATAGCTGTCGCGAAGAGTGTTGCAGCGCTACTAGCAGGGCTGTTGACGGCTGTCTCGGCTATAGCTGGGATAGCTATATTCATGAGCAAGGTCGGGGCACCGCTCCGAGCAAGCGGTTATACCTGGGGCGATATAGGGCTCTACGCGGCAGCAATAGGCGTAGAGGCTCTACTAGCAGCGGTACTGGCGCTCATAGTCGGGTTGTTCAGCACGACGATAAGGGGTGCACAAGCAGCTGCCTCAGTAGTCGTATTCCCAGCGTTCATACCAGCATTCCTGCTCGTGACCGGGCTGCCAGTTTCCTACCTCTTCGCCGCCGTGCCGTTCACCGCGACGCTCTATGCGGCGCTAAGCCCCCTCATAGGTAGTAGCTACACAGTGGTAGCACTAGTTGCACAGGGGGCGGAGACCCTTGCAGCACTAGCCGTACTGACATGGCTCCTCGAGACCGAGGTAGCAGTAACTGGGCCGGAGACCTTGAAGAGGCTGAGGAAGAGACTAGGGAGGCGGAGAAGAGGCGGGCTCATGGCCTTCTTAGCGAGAAGAGCTTAAAGACCTGGAGGAATTAGTTACGGAAACAACTCTAAACAATACGTGGTGGGAAGCTGCCTTGGCGCGCAGGGTCCGGCTAGGCGCAGTAATTTACAGGGAGACCGAGGAGGATGGAACAACCTGGTACATAGCTGTCGAGCCTATGAGCGGGGCACAAGCACAGGGAGAGACCCTCGAGGAGGCTATAGAGAGACTAAAAGAGGAGGTCGCTAAGATGAGTGATGCTTGGTGTGAGTCCGAGATAAGGGAAGCCATTGATGCTAGGCTCATAGAGGTAGAGCTACCAGAGTAAGCGAATCAAGAACTCTTTAATTGCCGAATACCCCCCTTGGCTTCTAGTACCCTATTTTTCTTGCAGCAATTATACTGGCCGTTATTGCTCCGAGGCTCAGTGCTTCGAGGATAAGTGCCGCGAGGCTTGCCTCTGCTAGGAATCGGCCACCAGCATAGATGTGGTAGACTAATATTGTTAGGCTCCACGTCCTCGGCACTGAGACCGAGAGCGTTGCGCCGAATTCTCCGAGGCTAGCGGCTGCTGCAAGACCTGCTGCAACAGCTACCGAGGGAGCTGCTGAGCCTAGGAGGTGGCGTAGGTACTTTGAGCCACGGAGACCTATGGATAGCATGTGCTCGGCTATCTCTCTTGGAAGCCTCGCTAACGCTTCTCCTAGTACTCTTGATGTCAGGGGGAGTGCGGCCGCTGTATGGGCTAGGAGTATTAGTGGCACAGTTGCCGCAGCTGGCGACATTATCTTGGTCAGGGCGTTGTAGTATGTTATCACAGCTGTCACACCATACGCTACCGGGGTCACCGCTATTAATGAAAGAGCCGTGATAGAGGAGGCTTTTCCGCGAGCAACCACGAGCCCGAGCACGAGGCTAAGTACAACAGTAAACCCAGCGTAGGCAAGGCTATTAATTATTGCGCCGCCGAGACCAGGGCCCATGGAGGAGAGCCTCTCAAGCTCGGAGAGGCTAGCACTCATTGCGTCCCAGCCGATCCCGAGCAAGGGTGCATAGAGGTACCCGATGACAAGAACTGTGTAAATGGATGCAAGGACTCGATAAGGGCCGCGGAGCCTCAGCACGCCATGGCCTCGGGCAGCAAGAGGAGAAGGAACACCTCTGGCTAGTAGGTACATGATGATTGCCGAGAAGAGCGCGGCGAGCCCGAGCTCCACGAGCGCTAGTATAGCTGCGAGACCCTGTAGCCCAGGGATACCGGGGAACCCATAGTAGAGGCTGTAGAGCCAAGCCTCTAGCGTGTAGTATCTATAAGCGGCTCCTGCTACAAGTAATGGGGCTGCACTAGCAAAGGAGTAGAGGAAGGCTATACCCCAGGCCTGGAGCGCTCCACGAGACGTCAGGGGGAGGAGGGCGCGGAGCCAGAGACCAGGGCCGCGGAGACCCATTAACTCTACTTGCTCTACGACACTCCTCTCCGTGGCAGCAGCCGCCGCCGCTGTCATTGCCGCCGCGAAGCCTATGTTGAAATAGCTATGAAGCACTACTACCCCTGTCCAGCCCTCTGCGAAGAGGCGGACAAACCTTAGATGACCCGAGACTATGCCGCCTTCCCCATAGAGTGCACGAAGCCCCAGCGCAGCCACCACTACGGGGGACATGAAGGGAGCCAGGGACGCTACAACAGCTATCCTTGCTAGCCTCGAGTCATAGAACCCAGCGAGAACCCCTAAGGGCCACCCAGCAAGCGTAGCCAACGACGCGCTTAGTATCGCCTGGCCTATGCTCCAGCCGAGGACCCATGCAAGGCTGAAAGGTGGGCTAGTACTAGGAGGCCAGGAGAGCCACACAGCCACGAACACAGGGGCTGTGTAAAGAATCACCACTAGCCACGACAAGGCAACTAAGGCTTTGCCAAGGCCGCCCAAGGGATCCCAGTTACTAGGCATACCTAGTCAATCCCTCAGGGAAACAGGGGCACCTCCTTGCCTTGACTAGAGGAGCGTACCTTGCCTTTCTACGCTCTGTGCATTGCTCACGGACAAAGAAGGGCTATCACTGCTATTAGTGGGCTACGCCCCGGTATTCCCTCCTTCCCTTAGCGCTACGTGTCTAGCTGCTTAAATACCGGGATTCTGGGCTATGAATGCCTCTTAGCGGTGGGTCGCTACTATGCCTAAGCCCCCGCTTACTGTTGAGAGGCTGCAACCATTCATAGGCGAGGTAGTCTACGACCCCTATGGCAGGGTTCTAGGCAAGCTGGTTAGCCTCGAGAGCGACGTGGATGGAACCGTGCAGACAGTGGTGGTTGAGACAGAGACCCGGACCATAACCTTTGTCCCAGCTGAGGCAGTGGACCTCAAGGATGGCCGCGTCGTCGTGTGGCCGGAGTGGAAGACACTAGCCTACAAAGTTATCTCAAGCTATCAGCGGGCACTGAAGAGGCTACGCGGTCTCGAGGACATGTATAGCAGGAACGAGGTACCAAGCACTGTTTACAGGGAGATGAGGAAGAGGCTAGACAAGAGCCTAGAAAAGCTCAAGGACGAGGCCAAGAAGCTCAAAGCGCTCCTAAGCCAGAGGAAGAACGACATAGAGGACGAGAACCTCAAACTAGACCGTGCAATAGCTAACCTAAAGATGAGCTACCTAGCAGGCGAGATAAACGAGAAAGCCTACAAGATAGCTATAGACCATCTCAGGAACGCTAAGGATAGCAATGCGCGTGAACTCGAGGACATAAAGGAGACAAAGTCAAAGATAGAGAGCCTAGAACACGGCGCAATAGAGTTCACGAAGAAGCACGAGGAAGAAAAGATACCAGAGCCAGCCAAGCCCGAGGCATCAACAGCGCCAACAGCGACACAGCCCATACCAGTAAAGCTCATCGAGGGCTAAGAACCCACAGTCACTGCTAAAGGGCCTATTAATCGACATAATAGTTTTTGCGTTCTGAGGCCTAAGCCCTACTCCTCTTTATAGCATATGCGGCTAATAAGAGAAACAACAGCCCCATTATGAACGAGACCGTGTAAGCTACTAATGGCGCAACTATATCACATGAACCCATGTACGCATAGCGAATGGTCTCCGTCATGAATGTTAAGGGCTGTGTAAGAGCAATCCAGGATAGATAACGGGGCATTAGCGATACCGGTATTATTACATCTGATAAGAACATCATGGGGAACCTCACTAGATTCATTACAACCATTACTTGCTCTGGCTCCCTTATAATGAATGATAAGAGGACACCAAAGCTCGAAGAGGAAAAGCTGACTAGCAGAATGGCGAGCAAGAAGAGTAGAGCATGTGCTGGCGCTACGTGGATGAAGAGGTACGCTAAGAGGAATACTGGGATAGCTGATACCAGGCCTAGGAAGAAGCTACTCAGCGTCTTACCTAGAGCTACACCAGTATAGCTAATTGGGAATAAGAGGAGACGCTCAAAGGAACCTATTCTCCTCTCAAAGACTATTGACATGCCTGACATCGATGTTGCTCCGAAGAAGAGAGCTAGAGATATCATGCCTGGCGCTAACCACGTAGTTAAGCCACCATGTCTAAACATGAACGCTAGGGCAAACACAAAGGGAAACAGTATTCCCCAGCTTATCGAGCCAGGCTTCATATAGTATTCTCTTAGATCCTTGATAGCAATATACACTGCTTTCTCTAGTTCATCAATCATTTCTCCTCACCTATTATTCTTAGAAACACCTCCTCGGCGTCAGCCTCTCTTAGTCTGAGCAGGGATATTCTCAGCCCTCTACGCTTCGCATAAGAAGCCAGGCTCTCCAGGGCCTCGATTTCATCATCTATAATTAGTTCTAAGCGGCCACTATTCATCTTAGCATCAAGAACGCCCCTTAGAGAGTCTAGCAGCTCTTGTGGCGCTGGGTTACGTGGATAGAAACCCACCTCGAGGACTTCTCTCACGCTAAACTTCCTGCTCAGCTCCTCAGGCGTGCCAATGGCTACTATTTTGCCCTTATTTATGACCGCCACTCTATGAGAGAGGCTAAAGGCCTCATAGATATTATGTGTAGTAAGGAAAATCGTTATTCCTTTACTATTTAGCTTTACGAGCTTGTTCCATAAGAGCCTCCTACTAACAACGTCTAGGCCCGAGGTTGGTTCATCCAAGAACACTATCCTAGGGTTATGTACCAGCGCAGCCGCTATCGTTAGTCTTCTCCTAAGCCCCTTGGAAAGGGCCTTGAATCTGGTATTTCTGTACTTCTCCAGCCCGAAGAACCTTAGAATCTCCTCTACATTCCTCCGGGCGGTTTCGCCCTTAATCCCATACATCTTGGCAGAAAAGAGGAGGTTCTGGTAACATGTCAGCTCAGAATAGAGATTAGATATATCAGGTACCACGCCAATATGTTTCTTAACACGCTTCCCATACCTCGTTATATCGTAGCCACATATCTCAGCCCTACCACTTGTGATCGTGGTGAGCCCGACAAGCATCCTCACAGTAGTTGTCTTGCCAGCACCATTTGGGCCTAGGAAGCCGAATATCTCCCCTCTCTTCACGCAAAACGATATACCCTTTACAGCTATAGTGCCATTAGGATAGACCTTTCTCAGCTTCTCGACCCTTACGGCGCATCTATCACTCGTCTTTACATCGCACCGCTTTATAGCATTGCTTAACACGTGTTATTAATATTTCTAGGCGTTCTTATCACGCTCTTGTAGCACAATTAACCAAGAAGTAGGTTACAGGGGCACGAGTACATCTCAACCCCATGTCTCTAAACGCTAAAAATCCTACAAGTAACAAGGCTTGCTAGAGGAGGGTAACAAGGGGCTCTATTCCTTGGTAGTACTTGTTCCTATTGGTTCTCTGCTAGCCACTAGCGTTCTGGGTATTTTGGGAGTATTAGCAGCGCGGAGGACGCTAAGCAGCGGCTCTGTAACAATATCTGGGCTGGGAGACACGCTACCGAAACTACTCTAGAGAGGTGTACAGGGCCATGTCGGCCATAATTTCACGCTTATTCCAAGCATTCGGGTTCACACCCCGCCCCCAAGAAGACCCACGCGAAAACATAGACAGGATAATAGTGAAGCTAGAGGTGCTGCAGGATAAAGCCGCCGAAATAAGATATAGATTTGAAACTAGGAGCCGCGAGCTCTGGGAAAAGATCATAGAGCTTCTAAGGAGAGGCGAAAAGACAAGGGCAACGATTTATGCTGGTGAGATAGCACAGGTTAGGAACATTATAAAGCTGATACACGGCATGGAGAACATGATAATAATGACTAAGGAGAGACTTAAGACTGTAAGGGATGTTGGCGAGGTAGGTCAAGTACTAATGGTGTTCGGGACTGCGCTCGAGGAGATAAAGGACCATGCTAGAGCAATATACCCGAACCTCAACTTGTTCTTCGACGAGGTGTCTAGGAACGTTAAGTCACTGATAGTGGAGACAACGATGAGCAGCGACGCTGTTGAGAGAATAGACCCGGTGGTGATAAGCAAGGAGGCAGAGGAGATGCTCCAGCAAGCAATGAAGAAGGCAGAGGAGGAGATCAAGGCAGAGTTCCCGGAACCTCCAATAGATACTATAGTCAAGCTAGAGACGCGGAAACAACCAGTAGCTATAGCGATAGGCGGGCCGAGCACACAGCCAAGGAAATCAAGGATCGTGCCAAGGAGAAGGAGGAGCATAGAGGAACTAGAGCAACTAGTACTAGACTACATCAGGAACCACAACGGCATACTCGACATAAAAGAGTTCACAACAATCTACGGCGTCACAAAGAACGAGGTGCTTCAAGCAATACACAGGCTTGCAGAAAAAGGCCTAGTAGCACTATCCTAGCCCAACAATACTCCTTTCTGAACTAACCTCACTCACACTGATGCTGTAATCCACCGTAAGGACTTATTCTCAAGGATCCCTTTGATAAGCTTCAATGAATTCCTTCCTAGTTATCCTTGCAAGCTCCAGCGCACCAAGAAGCGTGCCCGGCTTGGGTTCCTCGTGGAGAGGCACTGCTGTAACCACTTTCTCTTTCCTAGTACCCTTTGCCAGCACTACATGACCTCCCCCTGTCGCTTAATGAAGAACGAATTTCTCGGCTAGTATTTTTATTACCTCACGTCCCGATAACCTTGGGAGCTTTTGTGCTAACTTCCACCACCCCTACAATGCTATTCTCGAGTTCGCTGGGCTTTTCAAGCGCCTCTGGAACTTCCTCCAAGTAAAGCTCCAAAGCCTCCTCTATGGTTTTACCTTGACTAGTAACACCAGTAACTATCTCCCGTGCCACATAAATGTCCTCCTCTCGCCAGATAAGCGCCCGAACCCTAAGTTGCATAGAGCCAACACCTATTTCTAGGAATCAGGGATTAGGCATACTCTAAAAATTGCTCCTTGTCCGGTGTAGCGCAAGAGGGTAGTTATTCTATCCATAGTTTAGCTAATACATTATTTTCGTCATTATCAGTATTGTATTGTTGTGGCTGTGCAGTTTTGCTATAAGCTTATTTCTCTCCCGGCGTATGCGGGGAGCTGCAAGAAAGGGGTGTGGCGGCGAGCGAGGAGGCGAGGTACCGGGGACTGTGGAGGCTGGGCTTATTCATTGGGCTAAGCTCTATGCTTCTTACTACATAACGTTATTGTTCATTATGAACCCGTTTGGTGCTGCTCCGATATTCGCTGATATAGCTGAGAAGCTGAGCCCGAGGGAGAGGAATCAGCTTATAAACTATGTCTCATTGGTCGTTCTCGGCCTCTTGTACGTAATGGCTCTTACTGGCGAGTTCCTCCTAGAGGTCTATCACGTAACTATTATGCAGTTCCGCTTAGCTGGGGGTATAATATTATTAGCTATTGCTCTCTACCGTCTAACTGGTAGGCCTATAACACAGACGCCCGATCCAAGGGACGCCGCCATCGTCCCGCTCTCGATGCCCATTCTCGTTGGCCCTGCGACGATAACGTATCTGATACTATTCAGTACCCAGGGGCATATACTCGTCCTACTAGCTGTTATACCAGCTGTCACCTTCACTGTGTGGGCCGTGCTCATGGGCGCTGACATTATACTTAGAAGAGTGGGGCGCAACGTAATGGTGATACTGACTCGTATCTCAGCCCTCTTCGTAGGAGCAGTAGGCGCAGCAATGATAGACGCCGTGGTGAGGGACTGGATAAAGTACTCATGCACATGCCGCACTAGCTAATAGAAATCAAGCCGAGAAAAATGGCTAGAACACGGAGCGTAGTAGGCCTCCATCTATCGGTATCGAGGCCCCATTTATGTAGCTTGCATAGGGGCTTATGAGGAATGCTACTAGGTAGCCGACTTCCCGTGGCGAGCCTATCCTCCTTAGTGGGACGTTAGCAGCCATTTCCTCGATTACCTTTTCCACGGACTTACCTGTCTCGGCTGCGCGTTTCTCTGCTACCTGTCTGACGCGGTCAGTCATTATGTAGCCTGGTAATATCGCGTTCACCCTTATTCCTCGGGGGCCTAGTTCTCGCGCAAGGGTTTTTACGAGGCCGTGAATGCTTATCCTCATCACGTTCGACAACGCTATGTCCTCGAGCGGCTCCCTCACAGCTATGCTTGTTGAGAACACCATGGAGGGGTTACTGCTCTTCTCTAGCCACGGGAGAGCATAATATGCTGCCCATACGGGGCTTAGGGCTAGTAGGCGTGCTGCGTACTCCCAGTCATCGAGGCCTAGGTCGCGGAACTTCCCGGGCCTGGGGGGCCCTGGGACATAGACTAGTGCATCAAGCCCGCCGAGTAGCTCGGCTGCCTTGTTGACTAGGTGCTCTACCTCCTCTCTTCTAGTCAGGTCTGCCTGGACTGCGTAGACCTCTCCTAGCTGCTTGAGCTCCGTTAGGGTCTTCTCCAACCTGGCTCTATCACGCCCGTTTATTACTACGCGTGCGCTTTCTTCGAGGAGAACCTCTGCTACTCCACGGCCTATGCCGCGGCTCGAGGCCGTTACGAGGACTCTTAGACCCTTGATATTGAAGGCCATGGTAGATATGCACCTCTCGTCGGGTCGAGGAATAGAACCTGTATATGTCAGAGCTGTTAGAGGGCTAGCCACTAGGCCTAGGAAGATGGTTAAGGGAATAGGGTTTGAAAAATGTTAGCCTAGCGGCTTCAGGCTGAACACTATTATTGCTGCTGTGTATAGCGCCATGCCTACTAGGTCGCTTGTGGATAGCTTTTCTCCTAGGATTAGCCAGGCTAGGCTCGCTACTAGGAGCGCGTTTGAGAGCGCTATGGCTGTTGCTGGCCCGGCTTTGCCGAGGGCTACTGCTACTTTGAGGAAGTACATGCCTATGGCTAGGAAGACTCCTGCTAGGGCCATTACTAGGTAGAGGTGTGGGTTAACCCCGCTTATGCGGGGGTTAAGCGCGCTATCATACCTCCCTTGAGCCATCATTGCGAGGAGCACTATGATCCCGGTGAGCCCTGCTCCTAGGAGTAGTATTGCTGTGCCCTCCATCGAGGGCATTCCCTTAACCGAGGCGTATTTAAGGAGGAAGTTCGTCAACCCAAACATGATGAACGTGCCGAGTGCGTAGAGTACCCATGCACTACTCTGCGCCACTGCCCAGCCACCCTCTATTCTTCCCTAGAAGAGCAACGCTCTTGGGAGAAGACTATAATAGCTAAGCGTCGGTGCAAACAAGTCGTGGCTGGGCAAGAGGCTTATAGGGGGACGGTGGGGCTGCTCCTAGTTGCCGAGGAACGAGATCAGCTTATTGAACATCTATACCATAATGGCTCTGGGCTTCTTCGGGCTCACAGCGATGGCTTACATAGAGCACAACGTTGACCTCGCCGCCTTCTACCTCCTAATGGGCGGCGCACTTCTCCTAGGCAAGGTGGCTGTGCTCTTCCCGAGGAACAAGTTGGCCAGGATACTAGCTGACATAGGCATAATCCTGCTCGCGTACAATGTTATCGCAAGGTACCCCCTAGGAAAGCTCAACGCCTACACGCTTATCTCGTGGACTATCCTCGCCGCGGCCCTCATAGAGGCTATCTATGTTCTCAAGAAGTACTAATGTAGCATCCAGTATTAGTAATAGTCCCCTAGAAGCCAGACATTACCTATGAAGACCTCTTTTACACCGGCCTCCTTAGCGGCGCGATAGGCTTCTAGTGCATGTCGCTTACTCGTTGGTGGTAGATCCCTCATCCGGAAATCGGGGTGGAAAGCGAGAAGAACCATGGGTATGTTGACCCGGTACTTATCCATGAGGCTTGCAACGTGGGACGCGATGCCTCTTACCTCCTCCGCGTCAACGTAGCCTGGTACGAGTAGCGTGCTAATCACCAATAGAGGTGGCTCTGGGCGCTCCCGTGCTATGCGAGCTAGCTGCTCTGTATTCTCTTTTAGTCTATTGAGCGCCTTCTCTCCGTTCGCCCCGGTTAGCGCCTCATATATCGAGGGGGTCCACGCTTTCCAATCTATCTTCACTATGCCGCCGCTCACTAGGCTTAGCCGGGCCGCCTCCCGCATTAAGGGCGAAGACGCTAAGCCATCGGTTTCCCAGCATATCCTCTTGGGCCACTGCTTCCTCTTCTCAGCCTCAACAATTATCTTCCTAGAAGCCTGAATTAGGAGAGGCATGTGCGGCGTAGGGTCTCCACCGAAATAGCATATACACGTGACCCGTGGATTGAGAGCCTCCTCTACTAACTCGTCTATGCTCTTTATGTAGCGAGCCCAGGTTCCCGTAGCTAGCGCTAGCTTGTGCTCAGGGTTTTGGCAGAAGTGACAATCAAGGGGGCATCCGAGGAGAAAGACTGCTAGGTTATAATACCCCTTCTCAACGCCTTCCGTGAAGGTATACCTTGGGTAACCTCTCGAGGTGTTGGCTGGACAAACATAGCCTGCAGTGCAGTTAGTTGGGTGTGGGTCTAGATAGGTATAGGCTAGGAGCCTTCCATGACCCTGTAGGGGCTCCAGCTTGCCGCCACGATTGACCCATATACCACAGTATCCCCTGCCCCCTGGTGGGATGCGACACTCGTTGACGCATATCTTGCAGGGAGCACCACTAGTTCCTCGGGGCGGGCTCGGCGGCAACCCGAGCTTCTCTCTGTAAATGCTGCGTTTCCTCCGGGCCACTGCTAGTGCCTCAGCAGGTCTCCTCCGCAAACAATCAGCACAGACACCTATAGCTTCAGCCACCAGGCCTTCCCGGCCACATAGAGCGCATCGAGCCATAACACGCACACCCTAGTCCATAGCGTAGGATTTTAGGGAAAAACCGCCTATATCCTAGCACACGGGCCTCTACGGGATGAGCTACGAATATGTACAAACCCTTCTTAGGAGAGCTGAGGCCTTCCTCGAAGCCTCCCAGAATAGCTACGAGAAAGGATACTGGGACGTAGCATGCGTAGAAGCAGAGATCGCTGCCCAGCTCGCCCTCAAAGCGCTAATAGCTAAAATAGGACTAACACCGCCAAGAATTCACAGTATTAGGAGATTAATGGCATTTTTATCGAAGACATGCCAGCTTCTCGGTGAACAATTAACTGGTTACGTTAGGTCTAATCGCGAGAAGCTAGTCGTGCTTGAAAGATGTCGAGAGGCAGGCCAATACGGCTCACAGCCCGTTGATGAGGAGGAAGCTCAAATAGCTCTCGGAGCAGCCAAGGAGGTGATTAAGCTTGTTAAGAGTCTATGGGAACTGGGTTGCGAGACAGCTTAAGTTGCTTCAAGACTGGCAACATATAGCTAACCTTGTCACACGTATTGCCAAGAAGATAGACCCGGGATGTGAGGTCTATGTGTTTGGTAGTGTGGTAGAAGGCAAGTATACAGGTGCCAGTGATATAGATGTGCTAGTTCTTACCAGTATTGAGCCTAAGAGGATGTATAGAGAATTATCACTTCAGCTATGGAGAGAGCTGGGCGACGACTCAGCGATAATTGACTTGCATGTGGCGAGGCTAATTGATAGGGATAAGCCTCCGTATAAATGGTGGCTTAGGAGGGCTAAGAGAATAGGATCAATTTAGTATTGTTGTACTGGTTGGACTCGTCTGTTCTTCCATAGTACTTGGCCGCGTAGTGTTCTTGTGAGCCCTATTGGGTAGACTAGCTGGCCGTAGAGTAGGCCTGGTAGTGCATATAGCGGCGAGTACCCCTCTATCATGGCTCCTGTTGCGTATGCTATGGTCTGTGCGGCTAGTGGTGCTAGGAGTAGTGGTTGTAGCAGGCTTGGCGCCAAAGGGGCTAGTAGGGCTAGTGCTAGGGGCCCGTAGCTCGTCAGCATCGTTGCTGTAGCCGCTACCATCTTACCCATCTTAGACCGGTGCTCTAGCGGGTCTACGAAGAGCCTGGCTATGAGCCATGCGTACTCGGCCGCGGTGTCATAGGTCCAGACACCTATGATATCCCTGGCATCCGGTAAGAGTAGTCGTAGCCCTCTCCTCTTGGCCTCTTTTGCGAAGTCGCGATCCTCCACGTAGCTAGAGGCTACTAACCTGTGGCCGCCGAGGCGCTGATAGGTTCCTTGCCTAATGGCCCAACAGCACCCATACATCCATGCAAGGTCGTCGCTCTTGCTCATTACTCTGTGGAGCCCATAGAAGCCGTAAGCTGTCGCAGTGACAGCAGCCTCTATCGAGGCGCATCTACGTGTCCTGCAGAGGAACCGCGGCACAAGCCCGATTACCTCTTTATCCTTCGTGCCTGCTGCTAGGCAACGCAGCTTCTCGGGCTCCAGGGGCTCCGTGTCAGCGTCTAGGAAGAGGAGGACATCGCCACTGGCCCGCGACGAGCCCACAAGGAGCGCGTAGGGCTTCGGAGCCCAGCCGGGGGGCACGTTCTCTAACCTAGTCACGACTAGGCTCTCATGCCTCCTTGATAACTCCGCTAGTAGCCTGGGTGTCTCATCGCTACTAGCATCATCAACCACTATTACCTCCTTGAAGCCGGCTACGAGGAGACGTGGTAGGAGCCTCTCCAAGTTATGGGCCTCGTTTCGGGCAGCAATCACTACCGAGACACTTGCGCTACAACCCCGTCCCTTCATGGCTTGGCGCGCCTTGCTTGCTGCACGCATACTCTTATGAATACATGCTATAGCATAGAGCCATAGAGCTAAGAGCCCTATAGCCAAGATAGCCGCTACAAGCCAGGCCACGAAACCGGGTAGCAACAATGCTGCCCAGCCCTCTCTGACTAGTAAAGTACCTTGCACAAACCTATGGGGCTCTGCTGCCCCGTGGCTCTCGCATCCTCTAGGGGTCTTAGCTTGATAGTTTTTAACCCCCGTTATAGATTCTTGTTCGGATACCAGGGGACATTAGCATGAGCCTATTAGCTGCTCCGCGTAAACGAGAGGAGATAAGAGCCATAGAGAAGCTCGTCGAGCTAGCAATTAAGAGGTATAATCGGTACCGAGGAGCCGAGAGCCAAGCCAAACTGCTCAAGATAATGGGAGATACCGTGGTCATAGCGTTCGAGGGTAGCTTCTGCGAAACTTGTGGCATAAATGACTGGGTTGATGACTTCCGCTACGTAATGGAGGACCTGGGCGGAGAAGCCGAGCTAGTAACCGTGATAGAGCCCGAGAAGCCGGAGGAGTTCTTCGAGTACCGAATAGGGGTTTTCCGCGTAAAGAGAGTGCCTAGCATTGAGGACCTAGAGCGCATCGAGAGAGAAGAGGCTGAGCTAGAGGAGTGGCTTAGCGCAGGAGAGGCAGCAGCGGAGGCCTAGATGCTTTCTAGCTTCTCAATATCCTCTGACGCGAGTCTCCACCCAAGCGCTCCAAGGATTTCTCTTAGGTGTTGCTTCTGCTCAGTCTTCGGTATCGCTACTACCTGTGGCCTCGATATTAGGAAGTTGAGTGCTACCTGTATCGGGGTCTTCCCATACTTCTCGGCTATCTCTTTCACAACCTTGTTGCGCGCAACCGCGCCTCTCTCGAGCGGCGTATAGGCCTGGATGGTTACCCCTAGGTTCTCCCTGAGTATTAGCTCGAGTATCTCCTCCGCCTCTGTTCGGGTGAGAACACTGTAGTGGACCTGGTCTACAACGATCTCGGTCATAGTTGTAGCGTGTACTGCTTCCTCTAGCTCCCTTGCGTTAAAGTTGCTTACGCCAATGTATCTTGCATAGCCTTTGCCATAGACTATTTTCTCAAAGCGCCTAACCTGCTCAGCTATCGGTATCCCTGGGGCAGGCCAGTGTATGAGGAATAAATCGACCTCGCGTACACCTAGTCGCTCTAGACTAGCCCGGGCAGCTGCCTCTATTCGTTCCTCGCTCCAGAGCCTACTAGGAAGCATCTTAGTAGTAACAAAGACGCGGTCCCTGCCAACACGTTTAATAACTTCGCCTACTATTCTCTCCGATGCCCCGTCGCCATACATCTCAGCGGTGTCTATCAAGTTGATTATCCCGGTCTCGATGGCCTCGGCCAGGGTCTCCACTGCTCTCTGGGGGCTACGAATAGCCCAAGTGCCAAGACCTATTGCGGAGACCCTATCGCTTCCAATAGTCTTCCAGTCACTAGCATCAATAGGGAACCTGGGCATAGTCTCTCCACCACACCTGCCAAGTAACCCTATAACACTGGTGTTAAAGCGGGGTCACGGGGCTAGAAAAGCCTAGCCCAGGAAGAGAACGAGTCCCCTCCACGAACCATTGAACAAAGAAACTAGAATGAATAGTCGCGCCCTACGCCCTCTTCTCATGTGTTCTCTTCATCTCCTTCTCTAGCTGCTCAGCCGTGTACTTGACAAGCTCTTCCACGACTGGCAGACTTATCTCCACGTCCTCCTTGCTGAGCCCGTGCTCGTGAAACCCGTGGACATGTAGATCAAAGCCTTGGCTCCAGGCGTCTATTATAAGCTGGCTCCTTAATATGCTGGAAAGCCGCCTAGCCGCCTTCGCTAAAAGCCGGGTCCACCACCCGCCCTCCTCTTGTGCCCTTCTACACTCCCCGATATCGTGAAGACATGCTAGTACCTTGATGCACTCCTCTACTGCTTTATAGAGCTTCTCGGAGGCCTGGACGGCGTCACCTCGTTCCAGCTCTTCTTTAGCCCTTCGCACCATGTGTTTTGCTATCTCGAGCCTGGTCTCGAGTTCCTCCTCGGGATCCAGGTTAAGCAAGCGCTGGACAGCTTCAATTATAAATGCCTCGACATCTATCCTGCTTCTCTCTGTTATCTTTTCTATCAATCCTTTAGGGAGAATGATTGCAGCCAAGCAGCTTCCCAGTAATATAGAATTAGCCTAGAGGAGCTTTTCTACATCTCTTCCCTTCAATGGGTTCTAGCCATGCGGCTTGTTGTAGTAAGCATGGTGCCCTTTGTCTTAAAAACCTGGGTGAAGAGGCTTAGAGATAATCTATCTCTTAGGGGGCTTATTGTCAGCTATTCACCGCCTAGAGGCTATGGCCCGAAACTACGCACTTGCAGCCGTTAAGGCTGACCGGGAGGGTCGTATAGAGGAAGCTGTTAGGAATTATAAAAAGGCTATCGAGATACTCTCCAAGATTCTTAGGCTACGCCCCGATAATCCGCTTGCACATGTTTATCGCAGCATTATCGAGCAGTATCGTAAGCGCGTCGAGCAACTAGAGAAGATAGGAGTACCCGCTACCCCTAGTGAGGCCGAACAACTAGAGGACTGGGTTGTGACTGATAAACCAAACATAAGGTTCACTGACATAGCTGACCTCGAGCACGCTAAGCAGGCCATAAAGGAGGCAATAATCTATCCCGTTAAGAGGCCCGACCTCTTCCCCCTGGGATGGCCTCGTGGAATACTCTTGTTTGGGCCTCCGGGCTGCGGCAAGACAATGCTAGCAGCAGCTGTAGCCAACGAGGTTGACGGTGTATTCTTCAACATAGACGCAGCAACCATTATGAGTAAGTGGCTTGGCGAGGCAGAGAAGAAAGTTAAGCTCCTCTTCGAGAAGGCGAGGACAGCTGCGCGCAACGGCAAGCCAGCTATAATATTCATTGATGAGATAGATGCACTTCTCGGAGTATATGATAACGAGGTTGGCGGAGAGGTACGTGTACGCAACCAGTTCCTCAAAGAGATGGATGGATTACAAGATAAGAGCAACAAACTCCACGTCTACGTAATAGGCGCGACTAATAAGCCATGGAAGCTAGATGAGCCCTTCATAAGGAGGTTCCAGAAACGAATCTACATACCACCACCCAATCGGGAGGCAAGACTAGAAATACTCCGGCTCTACACGAGGGGCCTCAAACTAGCACCAGAAGTAAACCTCGAGAAGCTAGCAGAGATAACGGAGGGCTACAGCGCCAGTGATATAAAAGACATAGTAATGGAGGCACACCTGAGAACTATTAGAGAACTATTCGAGCAGAACGGAGGAGAAGGAGAACCAAGGCCAATAACAATGCAGGACTTCCTAGAAGCAATCAAGTCTAGGAGACCTAGCATAACTAGGGAGATGGTGCATAGATACGAAGACTGGTTCCAGAGATTCGGGAGCCTTTAGGCCGTGATAATAAACTCTACTTTAAAACCCCCTCTTCGTTCTCCAATACAATATTGCTGCAACACTGACGAGTAAACCTATAGCTATACCCAAGATGTAGCCACGTAGCTCCTGGAAAGGCGGGTCACCAAGAGGCCACTCACCTAGCTCATAAGAGGTAAAGAAAGCCGCCAATTGTAGAGCCGCCTTACGCTGCGATTCATGAAGCAGCCCATAGCCTGTTGCAATACCTAGAACTACGTGAGTTAGGCCATAACCCTGCTTGGATACCTCTCTCATAAAACTTACCATCAATATAAGACTTCTAATAAATAATCCAGACACAAAGCCGAGAAGAGAAAAACATAGCACATCCCTTAATAAGCTACTACTCCTAAGACGCACGAAGAGGCTCCTTGACCTCTCAGTATCGAGGATTCCTCAGGCGTTGGTATCCCCATTTAGTAAAAGAGAACCTTACCCGCCTATATTCTCGAGCCCCTGCGTAGGGCACTTAATTTTCTCGAAATTATTGATTATATTATCGCTCTTACTTATCCTATTAACTAAAAATTCTTAATTTTATAAGGTTCCTCCCCAGCTGGAGCGATTGCTAGATAACCTAATATAGTACCACGTGACCCTTAGGAAAACAAGGTGAACTATGTTTTGGCTAGGCTGAGAGCATTCTTCATCGCTGCACTGGTACTTGTTGCAGCACTGGCTAGTGTTGCTAGTGCTCAGTCCAATAACACAACTACTAACACTACCCTCACAAACATAATAAGCCAGGCCATGAGCAATCCCAAGGTAGCTATATCGATGCTTATCCAGTTCCTCCTAGGTCTAGCTTTGGGTTACTATAGTGCTAAGATAGCGAAGTACTTGCTGGCCTGGATAGGTGTCATAATAATTGGTGCACTACTCTCCGTCTGGAGCCTCGGCGGCAGCGTAGAGGATATACTAACTAAGCTAGGTCTCGAAGCAAAGAAAATGATGCCAGTTATAAAAGACTTCCTTACAGCTCTCGGGGTGCTAACTGTAGGGCCCGTAGCGATAGGATTTATACTTGGCCTACTAATCGGTATTACACGCAAATAGGTACTACCACACAACTATCTCTCTGTGGATAGCTCGCCGAGCCAGAGTCTTTTTGCACAACTTTATACGGGGATGAGTCTCTCCGCACTCCTTGCACCGTGCTGAGCCATCTTCGCTCCTCTCGGCCAGTACTCTCACGCCCCATGGCTTCCGCGAAATTAACGGCTTCTTGCACTTCTTGCACAGTGTGTCTGTGAGCGTGTAGCTCTCTTCGCCGTAGAGATAGATATAGAGCCTGCCCTTCTCGCGGAGCCTCTCAACAAGATCGTAGCCATGGTCTGTCACCTCTTCACCGCCTATAGGTATTAAGTGTATTGCAGCCTCGGGGTAAAGGCTTGCAAGCTCAGATACCATTATCTCTGCTTTCTTTGAGCCATCGTAGGCAAGGTGTATCTCTAGTACATCGAACAAGCTGTACGCCTCACGCAGAACCTCGTAGACATGGTCTAGGCGAGGAACTCTCTCAACCAAGGCTACGTGCTCGAAGACGAGAATACTATAGCCAGAACTACGCGCTCTGCGCAGACGATCAACGCTGATGAGCCCGGAGCTACGTGCAGCAAAGTACTCCGGGACATTACTGCCGAGGAGCCTCCGCAACTTCTTGGGGAGCTCGTGCACCCAGTCCAAGGCAAGAGGCTCCCCACCATCAACCAGTAACACGTTTACACCGAGCATTCCGAGCCTCGTTAGCTCTGATTCGCTAAGCCTCCTAGTAATGAGGGAACCCGGGTCACCTAGGTGGCTCCAGCTGCAATACCTACACCTCCATGGAACCATCGGAGTCACTAGCCTTGCCACGATACCGCCCGGGCAGACATGGTATAGGGGCACCTGCTCAGCCCTCAACACGCTCATATAGACAGCGTGCCACGGTAACGCGTCCCTCTCCCCTGTCTGCTCCAGCACCACAGCTTTGCAAGCTGGCTCGCTACATGCTAGTGCGCAGCGGCTGCACCGCACCAATACCCTAGCCCCGTTAATCAGCTGAGAAACCTGTAGAAAAGAAACATAAGTCTATGAGTCAGGGCCTGCAACTAAAAGGGTATACGGGGGATGATGGAGATTGGCCTTTGCGGAACTCCCCGGGACGAGGGCAGGGATGAGCGAAGAACCCCTTACTGACCCTTTCCTCATAGGCGCTGCCGGGAGCAAAGCAGATAGCTGCGTCATGCCCTCGGCGATATGGTAGAGTATCCCAGCGGGAGGGGAAGAGGCGACGAGGCAATCAATAACCCTGTTAACCATTGCAGTGGTTCTCGTTGTCTCCTCCGCGCTTAGCGCCACTGCTTCTCCAAGGCCCTGGCTTGAGGAGAAGTATAGTGTCTCTAGGACGGGGTTCTATCCGGGTAATTGGAGCTGGGATGGAAGAAGAGTAGTGGATTACAATGTCTCTGTTATACTGCGGGCTGGGCTCTGTATAGCAGCGTCGCCAGTGATACTTGATCTTAATAGGGACAATGTGAGCGATATAGTTGTTAATTCTTGTGATGGCTTCACCTACGCGATTAGCGGCGGAGATTACCGGGTTCTCTGGAAGAAGAGAACTGGGCTAGGCCTTGTCAGCCCTGCGGCAGCGGATCTAGACGGGGATAAGGTACCCGACATAGTGATAGCCGGACCAGGTGTCTTATTCAGCTTCCGTGGCAGCGATGGGGCCCAGGAGTGGGTAGTCAAGGGGCTTTTCTACAAAGCTACTCCCGGCATCGCTGACGTGGACTGCGATGGCAAGCCCGACGTCGTGGCTAATACCCTTGATGGCAAGGTAGCCGTAATCTCTGGTAACGGGAATATTGAGGCCTGGGTAAAGGTTGGCAGCCAAGAGGTTAGTATACCAGCCATTGGGGACGTTAATGGAGACAAGTGCCCGGACATAGTAGTTGCTGAGGATAACCATGTACACGTTGTTAGTTACTCTAAGGGCTCCTGGAAGGTGTACAGCCTAGGCCTAGATGCGAGGATTACAGGGTATCCCTCACTCTACGACGTTAATGGCGACGGTGTTCTAGACGTGCTCATCGCTACTCCGAACTACCTCTACGCAATTGATGTAAAAGACCATGAGTTATTATGGAGAGCCAGGGTCACTGGATACTCTTATTCCAGCCCCAGCATAGGGGACGTTAACGGGGACAGCATGCCCGACATAGTCCTCGCTACTACTGATGGAATCTACTTGTTCAACTTGTATGGCAAGCTAGAGAAGTTCTTCAGAGGAGTCAACGCCGCATTTGGCTCAGTAATAATAAGCGATGTTGACGGGGACGGGCACAACGAGTTAATCGTTGCACGCTACGATGGAGAGATAGATATCGTTGACCTCACGAGTTCGGAGAACTACTACGACGGGCTCGAGTTCGCCTACGTCACTCAAGGACCCATAATGAAGCCCGCCGCTATAGGAGACGTTGACGGCGACGGCGTCCCAGAAATAATAGTAGGTAGCAGGGACTTTAACTTATACCTCATAAACCCAGTGACTGCTCAGTCTGCAGCAACCAATACAACGATCTCACCCAGTAAAGCAAGCACTAGAACCCCTAGCACTACAACAATTACGGCAAAGACAGTGACACGCACCACCCATGCCAGCGGAGCAAGTATTACAACAGGGACTAGTAAGCATCCTATCCAGGCAGCGAATACTACTAGTTCTCGGATAAGCCAGGCCCAGGGAACACCAGTAAGCTTCATCTCAGGCGCTTCATCTGGGCTTCCTAGTCCTAACTATGGTCTCTTAGCCGGGCTCGCTGTCTTCCTCGGAGTAGTGTCCGCGCTTACGCTACTATATGTGAAGAAGAGGCGTTGACTTACTCTCCTCTTTGCTTGTCTAGTGCTAGGGCATTAGGGAGTCTAGTGTTATCTTTGAGGCTATCAAGCTCGCTGCTAGGAAGTAGATTGTTGCGGCTAATAGGCTTGTTACTGGGTCAGCGAACTCGTATGTATTGAAGGTCCCGTACCTTATTAGGTCAGATACATAGGCCATTGGTAGCGCGTACACG
>JALVKZ010000280.1 GCA_027033675.1 Pyrodictiaceae archaeon
TAGAGAGCCAATACGTCAGAGGGAGCCTAGACAAGCCGGGGCTAGGCCGAGGACTCCGAGAAGGAGAAGAACAGGCCTAGGACTTGTCGAAAGATACGAGGTTGTTGAGGACTATGCTGAACGAGTAAGAAGGGCGAGGGAGCGCTTAGGGTTATCGCAGAAGGAGCTTGCTCAGCGAGTTAAGGTCGGCGAGAATGTTATTAGGCGGATAGAGGCAGGAAGCCTTGTGCCTCCCGTAGACCTTGCTATGAGACTTGAGCGAGTCCTTAGGGTTAAACTCTTAGAGCCCGTTGTAGAAGAGGAAGAAGCGCTTGAAGATACTGGTGAGTTCCACTTAACGCTCGGCGATGTAGCTGAGCTACGAGAAGACTAGGTCTTCCTTCATAGCTAGTAGCATTGCATATAACTTCTATAAAGGGGTACGGGCAGAACTATCTCCGCTACGGGGGAGCAAAGCTACTGGGCAATATACGGGGAAGAGAACAAGCTATGAGGAAACAGGGCTTAGAGAAGAGGGCTCTCTTAGTAGTTCCTAGGGATATTAATGACTGGGGGCTCAGAGAGGCCCTCGCCTTACTCGATACTGCAGGGTACCAACTCTACGATCTTGTGAGATATAGGCGGGTTTCCCGGTCAAGGCTCCTTAGCAAGGCCAAGCTACACGAGGTAGCTGAGAAGGCTGAGGCCCTCCGGGGAAACGATGGCTCCAAGATAATCGTATATGATGAGCTACGGCCGCGTGAGTATTTTAGGATTGTAAGAGAAGCTCGAGTAGAAACTATTGATAGAACACTCCTCATACTCGAGATATTCGCTCTTCATGCAGGAAGCCGTGAGGCTAAGCTCCAGATAGAGCTTGCCAGGCTTAAGCACCAACTACCACTCATTAAAGAGGCTATACGCCTAGCTAAGCTTCGTGAGCTACCTGGGTTTCTCGGGCCCGGAGGCTATGCTATCGACGCGTATTACCGATATATGGTTTCAAGAATTGCACGCATACGTAGAGAATTGGAGAAACTGCGCAGACGTAGGGAGCTAGAGAGATCTAAAAGGAGAAGCGCTGGGCTGCCTCATGTAGCTATAGTCGGCTACGCTAGTGTTGGCAAGACAACACTATTCAACAGAATTACAAGGGAGAGTAAAGCCACGGGAGACGAGTATTTTACTACACTTTCTCCAAAGGTTAAGACAGCTAGCTTTAATGGTTCTAGGATAGCTTTTGTTGATACAGTTGGCTTTATCTCAAAGATACCTATTGAGATCATCGAGGCCTTTCACTCTACCCTAGAGGAGGCAGCAACAGCTGACATAGTACTATACGTTATTGATGTATCTGAGCGCGAGGATGTTATGGTTGAGAAGCTTGGTGAAGGAATAGATACTCTTCGCCGAATAGGCGTTGTTGATAAACCGATGATCATAGCTGCGAATAAGGTTGATCTTCTCCAGAACACGGATGACTTATCGTATAGGCTTAGCCTTATTGAGGGGCTTGCTTCATCTATTTATCCTGGTCTCCGCGGCGTTATAGCTGTCTCGGCAATAACGGGTAAGGGGCTTGAAGAGCTGCTATGGCGGATAACCACCCTGCTAAGGAATATGAAAAGGTATACGTATTACGCATAGGTCATCGCCCCGAGAGAGATAAGAGAATAACCACTCATGTTGGACTGGTTGCGAGAGCCTTTGGTGCTAATGGCTTTATCTTGGCTGATGTATGCGACGAACATGTCATGCAATCGCTTAGGAAGGTTCTAGAGAGATGGGGTGGCGTGCTCCGCTTGGAATGTGGTGTGCCGGGGAAGTCCTATGTAAGGGCATGGAAGAAAAACGGGGGCGAAGTAATTCATCTAACCATGTATGGCATACACGTAGATGAAGTTATAGACTCTATACGAGAGAGCAAACGGCCTAAGCTCATAGTTGTTGGTGCAGAGAAGGTGCCCCCCTTCTACTACGAGGAAGCAGACTATAATGTCGCGATAGGTAATCAGCCTCATAGCGAGGTGGCAGCTCTAGCTATATTCCTTGATAGGCTCTATAGGGGACAAGAGCTCCGGTTAGAGTTCCCCAACGCAAAGCTTCGCATAATACCTTCGGCGAGAGGCAAAAAAGTAGTAAGCCTGGAGAACACATCTAATACTAGTAGGGCTAGGCACGAGAAATAGAACAAAGAGGTGTCTAGGAACATGAGTAGCAATGCCGAAGTAGAGAAGCTTTACCTCATGATAGAGAAGCTCTTGGACAAGAACGCTAGGCAAGTATTCCAAACACTATTCGAGGAAGGAGAGGAGCTAACAGAGATAGATATTGCTGAGCGCACCGGGCTAAAGCTCAACGCTATACGGAGGGCGCTTAATCTTCTTGCCGAACAAGGCCTGGTTGTGTATAGGCGCCAGAAGCACCTGGAGAAGAATAGGCTAATATTCTATTGGAAGATAAACTATGAGGCCTTACCTGCCATAATAGAGGCTAGGAAAAAGGCCGCTCTTGATAAGCTTAAGACGCTACTAAGCAAGGAGGAGGCAACCATGTACTACGTATGCCCCAATGACGGTACCAGG
>JALVKZ010000281.1 GCA_027033675.1 Pyrodictiaceae archaeon
ATCCTCCTTAGGTTTGTCTGGGCCCCCGGCTTCCCGGCGGCGGCGCAGCCGCGACACCGGGCAAAGCCCGGGCCTTGGATGGGCGGGCTAGCCTCCAGCCGGGGGTACACTCTTCTCTCGCCTCGCTTAGCTCCCTGTAGCCCGCTCGCCTATTGGCCCCGTATACTGTGTCTAGCTTACTGTTTTGATTATCTTGTATCTTCACTATTATTGTTTAGTTATTGTTTAAAAATGTTTTATTGTTTGATGCATACATGGGCGAAAGCATTATTGCTCTAGCTTATAAGTGGCTGGTTCTGGTAGAGTACGAGGTAAGCGAGAGCTGAGAACTTTGGAGACTAATAGTTTCAAATGGGGTATTGAATCGCTTGACGCTTTGCTTGGTAAGGCGCTTATCCCTGGCACTAGTATCCTCTTAGCAGGTAACCCTGGTGCAGGGAAGACCACTCTCGCCGCTACTATATGTTACGCTAACGCGTCTAGCGGAAAGCCGTGTCTCTATTTCTCCTTCTATGAGGAGGAGGACCGCTTCGTTAACCAGATGAAGCGATATGGCATGGATTTCGAGAAGCTATCACGGGAAAAGCTCTTCCAGTACGTGAAGCTCCCATTGATACTTGACACTGATGCTCTCGAGGCCATCCTCGAGTCTATAAGCCAGTACGCTGACGAGGCAAACGCGAAGGTAATAGTTGTTGATAGCTTCACGCCACTTGGAATGATCCTTAGAGAGGAGGTGAAGGCACGCGAGATACTGCAGAACTACTTCTATACGCTAGCTAGGACTATTGAGGGCATAGTGGTCATTATTGCCGAGATACCCTATGGTTATCAGCGCGTAGAGATAGGCGGAGTAGAGTTCGTAACGGATATAGTACTTATACTAAAACACATAGTGATTAACAGGCTTATCTCGAGGATCCTTGAGATAAGGAAGGCACGCGGAGCGCCGATAAACATAGCTGAGCTACCATTCTCCATAATAGATGGGAGAGGCATAGTCGTGTACGCGCCCCCACTAATAAAAGAGATCCCGCCACCCCGGAGAGACATATCGTATAAGCTGCCTTGCCGCGTATTCGAAGAGGCTCTGAGAAGCCTGCACCCAGGCGAGGTTATCTACGTAGAGTATCCCGCTGATGGCAGGGTACGACACCTGCTAGTACCTGTATTCCTTGGCTTGCTCGTTGAGAACGATTTGAGGACCTTGGTAGTTAGTTATCATAGGTCGCCAAAAGAGATAGAGGAGGGATATCACCTGGCCCTAGGGGTCTCTGAGACCCACGATCTCGTGAAGAGGGCATTAGAACTCACAGAGATAATAACGATTAATCCCTCGGCGATGAGTCTCGAGGAGATATACTCTACGGAGCTGCAGGTTATTCAGCAGAGGAAGCCAGACGTTGTCTTGTTCGAGCGCATAGAGGTTCCGGCATATATTCACGAGTACAGTGGCTATGCGGGACTATATTACAAGTACATGCGGGACGAGCTGTTATTGCTGAGAAAACAAGGTGTTCTAACCTTCCGTGTCTCATCCTATGTTAACGAGAACCACTATAACAAGAATGCTAGTCTCTCTGATGTCGTGCTTAAGACTATAAAGCGGATAGAGGGTAACAAGCTCGACCTATTACTATACGTGTGGCGCACTAATGCCGAGCCCAGATTGCTTACCGAGAGGGATCTCTGGGCCTGTATAAAGGAGATGTGTGCGAAGCAGTGCAAGTAGCTCCTAGGGGCTTAGTATTTGTCTCCTTAGCTCCCTTATTCTTGTTATCTTTCTGTATCTGTTTTCCTCGGCCACGTATCCCTTGGGTGTAGCATCGATTGCTCCTAGCTTCTCTTCGAGGCCACGAATCGTCTCAGTACTTACTCCCTTGTCATATACCTCTTCGCAGTCTTGCCGCTTCGTGATCTCGCGTAGCGCGAGGTTCTCGGCAGCTACTCCAAGGATTATTGCCCTGAGCTTTACCGGGTTAAACACTAAGTGGTGGACCACGTTGCCTCCTACTTGTTTCTTGACTAGCTGTGTTGCCGCCATGTAGTGCTCTATAGCGTTTCCCAGTAGCTGCTCTAGTTTAGCCAGGGGGTTCTTTGCTCCACAGGCTTGGTAAGCCAATAGTGATATGTAGTTCTTTGCCAGAGCGGCTGCACTTACCAGTGTTAGTTTAATCTCTTCGCCCTCGGGGTACCTGTACTTCCTCGCGCCGAGGGGTGTTCTTGGCTCAAGTAGGGGCTTCCTTATCGCTTCCTTCATTGTTTTCGCTGAGAGAAGCCTTAGCACCGACAGTGGTTCTTCAGCACTCAGTTCTACGATGTTTATGCTTACGCCCTCGCTCGGGGGATACGGTCTTGGCTCAGCAGCTGTTGTTACTAGGTCGGTGCCTGCTAGGGCTGCTATATGCTTAGCCGCTGTCAGGGCTACGTGGCTTAGCCCGGTATCTGCCTCGGAGTCGAGAACAACGGTTATTCTGTCTATCCTCTTGCTCCTAGCTATGATCGTTACCAGGCTATGCGCTATGAATGCCTCTGCATCACCTGGTGTTGCCGTGAATCTCCAGCCACCGACTAGCTGGGTCCAAGGAGCAATCACATAGTCTACTCGTCTGCAGAGCCTGGGCGAGAGACGGATACTGCATTTTCTCCTCACATGGTCTCTTAGCCTGTTGAGTACCTCGCGGTATTCTGTCACCTTGGGGAATATCCCGGTTTCTGGCCATACACTGTACTGGTCGCCGAGAACCACTAAGCCAAGGTTATCGTATACAGTGTCGTCTAGGAGAGGAGCAACAGGGTCTAAGGCCTCGTAGCTAGCTGGGCCGTAGACATACTCGTAGCGAGAAAGACGCTTAAACGGGTTAACCATTACGCTCAGCACTATTCCGGGCATCTCCCTAGTCGTCCCTCCAGTGAGCCTAAGCAGGGCCTTCCAGGAGTTAGGGTTATTGGCCGCGTTTCTCCATGGCACCGTGGGGTAGAGGGCTGTGGAGTTAAGGTGTTTACAGGAGGCTATGAGGAAGGCTTTTTACGAGAGGGATAAGGCGAGAGGGCTTTACGCAACCTTTACCTGGCTCGTGGAGGAGGTAGGTGAACTAGCCGAGGCATTACTGAAGGGAGGCCGAGAGTCTATTGAGGAGGAGCTGGCCGATGTTATTGCTTGGACGCTTAGTGTAGCTAACCTAGCAGGTATTGACGCGGAAGAGGCTTTTAGGAAAAAGTACGCCAAGGAACTCGAGGCTGCTAAGTGCTAGTGCTCCTTAACGGCACTTAGGACTTGGAGCGCCTTAGACGGGTTCTTCTCCGCCAAGGTACCTATAACTATTGCATCTGCTCCCGCGCTTAGTAGCTCTATTGCTTTCTCCTCCGAGCGTATGCCACCGCCAACGATTATCACTGCTTCCTCCGTCGCACGCCTAGCATAGCTAACAGCCTCAGCAGGCACAGGTCTCGGCGCACCGGATCCAGCCTCTAGGTAGATGAACCTGTATCCAAGGAGCTCCGCTGCCGCAGCGTATGAGGCGACTATGTAGGTGTTTTCATAGGGTATGGGAAGGGCTCGCCCAACATGCCCTGCCGCGCCGCCATGTCCTATAATTATGTAGGCTGTGGGGATAGCCTCTAACCCCATTCGTTTAACTAGTAGAGCAGCTGATAACTGCGCCCCAATAATCCAATAAGTATCTAGGCTATTGAGCAGAGACATGAAGAAGATAGCATCAGCCCGAGAAGAGAGATTGTTCAGCCCCCCGGGGAACAATATTATGGGGAGCTTTACACCGCTCCTCCTCAACGAGTCAATATAGCTATCTATGTCCTGCGGCGTTATATTGAGACTCCCACCAACTAGTAAAGCATCGGCTCCACCTTCCTCGAATTGCTTAACTATGCTAGGGTCTAGCGGATCCTCTGGATCAGAGAGTAGGAAGAAGAGCTTTTCACCGGCCTCAATACGCTTCCTCAGACTCTGCTCCACTTTCCCCGGTTTCAAAACCAGTCTCCTCAGCACCCAGTTCCTCTAGACTAATCGTGCGCTCCTCAGCCTTCTTTAAGAACTTGACCTCTATCCTGCCCTCAAGATACGCGTCAAGGAACTTAGAGTATACGTCAACCGGCTGGAATATCTCAGGGACCCACATCTCGGCATAGAGGCCACAGTTCCCGCACCTAATTACGGCCTTTACCTCGCCTCTTTCATTACGCTCCTTCTTCTTTATCTCAACACTAATGGCCCTAGCACCGCAATGAGGGCATTCAAACACCGTCGGTAATCGCGGCTGTGGGCGCAGTAATTGCCGCTTACGATACTTCCTCCTCCGCCTACCCAAATCCTGCACCCAGAGAACCACGTAGCAATCAGGAGACTAATATAGTAACTACTCAGCAAAGCAGCCAACAAAGAAGGGGGCCGAAGAAGGGCTGGGCCCCGACTATAACCCGCCTTCTGTACCTTCGGCCGCATCCGACTAAGCGGACCCGGCGCGCCACTCGCGCGGCCCTCATCGGCGCGCCGCCTTGCTCCCCGGGGGTCGGCCGTTTCAACGCACCCGCCCAGGTCCTCAGCGGGTTACTGGCTCCCCGTTACCGGGGAGCCCTCACCGCCTCATCGTCCTCCCTAGGCGGGCGTGCCGTTTCTGTGCCGTTGCCACGGGGACTACCCGTGCACCATCTCGGTGCCCCGGTGCCGCGGGGAGGGCGGAGTTTCCTCGGGCCCAAAGAGGGCCCGTCAGCGGCCAGCCGGGGCCCAGCCGTGTTCTGTATAATTGGGACTTACATTGTAATAAGCCTGTATTGTCGTGGAGTTATGGTCATTATTGTCATTAATGAAGTTCTTGGGGACAAGGCTTACATCTCTTAGTCATATTGCTTTATGGCATCTTACTCGGCCTTCGCGGATCTCGCATATGGTATTAGTGTTTAGTAGCGTTGTCTCTCTATGGGAGATAAGTATCAGTGTTGAGCTAGGCATATATTTTCTTATATTATTGAGTACCCTTAGTTCCTCGGCTCTATCTAGATTATTAGTAGCCTCATCGAGTATTAGTACGTCGGGCTTAAGCACTAGCGCCCTAGCTAATGCAATTTTCTGCTTCTGGCCCTCAGATAATTTACTCGGGTCAACCCATGTATCGGGATCCGCAAAATCTATTCTAGTGAGATCAAGTATTCTTTTTAGCTCTTTCTCACTAACATCGCTGCCTAGAGTAATGTTCTCTCTCAGTGTAATCGGGAGTATTACATCCTTTGATGGCACATAATATATTCTCCTCCTTAGCGAGGATAACTTATATTCTCTGTAATCTATTCCATTAATTAGTATAGCTCCGCTTGAGGGTTCGTAGAATCTGATTAATAGCAGTGCAAATGTCGTTTTTCCGGATCCTATGGGGCCCTTAATGCCTATGCTTTCTCCACGTTTAATCTCCATACTAATGCCTCGTAACAATACTTTTCCATTCACACTAACAGCGACGTTCTTGATTACTATGTTCCTAACTTCCTTTAATTCCTTGGTACCGTCTCTTTCCTTCTCAATATTTATGACCTCATAATATCTCTCCAGGTAGGGTATGTATGCCGTCATAGTTGTAAGGAAATTAGCTATATTCATTATAGGTTCATATAAGCTTGACAGTATTGACGAAAATGCTATTAGTGCACCTATACTTATTTGACCCTTGACTACTAGTATACCGCCGATAATAAGTATTATTACTCTAAGTATAGAGTTTAGATAAAAATATGATTTATTGAAAAATATCTTGTATAGAATGAATTTCATTAAGCTTGATACCCATCGTCTAAGCGAAAAACCTACACGTTCTTCAAAGAACTCGAAGCTCATTGCGCGCTTTATTAAGAATAAGCTATCAATAGTGGTCTTAACCTCGTCGACCATTTCTGAGAGGCTTCGTCTCTCAAGGCTTGAGTATTGAGAAATTTTTCTTGATGCAATTCGGTAAACAAGGTAATTAATGGGTATCAGAATTAGTGCGACTAATAATAGTTGCATAGAGAGCACTTTCAGCGTAAACACAACAATAATGAAATTTATTATATTAATTAGTAATGCTGGTATAAACTCTGCAATTACATGCGAGAGCTCTGGTATGTCTGAGACTATACGAGCAAGTACATCACCGGCTCTTATGACTTGGATTTTAGCCCTATAAAGGGACTCTAATACACGTGAAGCAAGGATTCGAATACTTCTTAGGCCTAGGGTCTGTAGCATGTATTCACCATAAAAGCTCAAAATATAAGATAATGCTATTACAGAGAGTATGTACATTCCTAGCTTAATTACTTCACTAATACTGCTCTTGGAAGCAAGCGAATCTATAAATTTCTTCATAAGTATTGCCTCAAAATACGTCGTCAGAGATGCAAGAGTAAATACTACGAGGGTAAGTGCTACATACCGCTTCAGTATCTTCATCATCTCGATGTTTTCGGCAATAAGGTCTCTAAGGCTTGTCACATCCCTTTCCCGTAATTATGCACTAGTCGCGTATATTATAAGAGTTATTCTAGAATATAACGAAATATACATAATGTATACTCCCCAACAAATCAACACGAGCCAGGCTAGAAGCATAGTAATAGCAGTACATACCTTCTTCTCTTCACGTATATCGAATAAGACGGGAATGAGAATGGGGCCGCCGCCGGGATTTGAACCCGGGACCTCGGGGTCCACAGCCCCGCGCTCTCCCGGCTGAGCTACGGCGGCCTCACATGCTTCATCCAAGAGGGATCCACGAGGCCGCTAGGCCTCATCGCCCCTGAGCGGGGCTCTATGGAGGCGGCCCTTCACCCAGGCTGGGTGAACACAGTGTTTCTCGGATTAATATACTTCATTCCCCAGGAGTTGTTTAGGGGGCTTAGACGAGGTTTATGAGGGTGTGTCTTGCTCTGCGTACTGCTTGGTGGCTGTGAAGAGAGAACCCGGGTTGAAAGGCCCGTGGCACCGACAACCCCGGGGCCCCGGGTGCTCCGGGGGATGGCGGCAAGGCCCGCATCCGAGCCCTCTTTCCTGCTCTTTTCTCCCGGTTCTCGGGGAGAAGCCTTATAGCCCTGGATAGGGCTGGGTACATTCCACTTACATGGGTGGGCCGGTAGCTCAGCCTGGAAGAGCGCTCGGCTTGCACCCGAGAGGTCCCGGGTTCAAATCCCGGCCGGTCCACCACCCCCTCTACCCGGGGCCTAGTGAACCGTTCTCGGTGCTCAGGGAGTGGCTAGCGTCATAGATACGCCTCAACACTATATACCGCTTGGAGGTTCTTCCCCACGGCTTAATCTCTCCTACATATACGAGGCCATTGCTTTGAACAATACTGGTACCGAGAAGCACGGAGGGCTTGTAACTGGTTCATCTACGAGCTCAGGTCTTCATGGAGTACCGTTCTCCGTGGTTGTATCGGTTGTTGTTGCCATGGTTGTCGCTGTCCTCCTCTACATTATTGCTAGCCGGTATAGCG
>JALVKZ010000282.1 GCA_027033675.1 Pyrodictiaceae archaeon
CGGCGATATAGGCTGCTACAGCCTGGGAGTGCTGCCCCCGTTCCATGTTCAGGACACTATAATAGAGATGGGCGGTAGCATAGGTGCTGGGAATGGGTTCGCGCACGTGCTCCGCGGGGACAGCGATATAGCTATAGCGATAATAGGTGACTCAACATTCTTCCACAGCGGCATAACACCACTACTAAACGCTGTATACAACAACGCGCCGCTCCTCGTAATAGTCCTGGATAACCACACCACCGCTATGACGGGGCACCAGCCACACCCCGGGACCGGTATCAGGGCGACAGGGGAGCCTGGGCGCGCTATGAGCATAGAGAGTGTTGCCCGGGGAGTTGGTGTAGAGAAGATCCTAGTAGCTGATCCTTTCGATGTCAAGGACTCTGAGGCAAAGCTTCTAGAGGCGCTGAGGTACGTGAAGGAGAACAAGAAGCCCGCTGTCCTAGTAGCTAAGGGTGCATGTATACTAGTCGCGTTGAGGGCAGCTTACCGTGTGGGAGTAAGGCCTGTTGCCTATAGGGTTAACCTGGATAAGTGCACTGGGTGCGGCATATGCTATACAGTGTTTAACTGCCCGGCAATACATCGTAGAAGCGACAAGAAGGCCGAGGTAGACCCAGCACTCTGTACTGGGTGCGGGGTATGTGCACAGATTTGCCCATTCAACGCCTTCGAGCCAGTAGCTGAGCCCAACCCTGAATGGTTCAAGATAATGAGGACGGCAAGGCCCGAGTAAAGGAGGTGAATCGTCATGACGAGGGACGTGCTCAATATAGTGGTCACGGGCGTTGGTGGGCAGGGACAAATAACGCTTGCACGCGTAATAGCTGAGGCAGCTCTCCTCAACGGCGTGGACGCGATAGTTGCTGAGACTCATGGTCTGAGCCAGAGAGGGGGCACAGTAATAGTGCACGTTAGGCTAGGCAGCGCTGATGCTCCTCTGATACCGCCTGGAGCCGCTGATGCACTGCTCTCGATGGAGCTCATTGAGGCCGCGAGGTACTCCTACTACTTAGCAGGAGGCTCCATAGCCGTCGTGAACGACTACCTAGTACCCCCGCCGCTACCCGGCGTAAAGGTACCAGAGCCAAGTAAGCTAGTATCTATGGTCAAGACTCGGGCTTCTAAGCTAGTAATAGTGCCAGCTACGCAGGAAGCCCTCGAGCGCGGAGATGCCCGCGTAGCAAACATGATCCTACTAGGAGCCGCTATAGAGGCAGGCGCTCTCAGAGACTACATAGACCTAGAGGTAGCCGAGAAAGCTATCCAGAACGTGCTCGGCAAGGCAGCAAAACCAAACATCGCCGCCCTACACCGGGGCGCCGAGCTAGCACGGACAAAGCAGTGACCCAGGAGAACCGAGTCCCATTACTCCATAGTCCTCTTTTTCGCAGCCTTCCCCGTTGCTCATCAACATGCTTCCTAGGGGCAAGCGATATTCCTTTATCCAGCCATTTAGCTAATCAACGAACCCTAATAATCCAGACCAGGGCCATATCCTCGCCGGGATAGAGGGAGGCGCTAACCCGTGCCCGCTTCGGCAATAATAAGGGTACGGATTAGGGGAATCTATGCCACAGCGCTCACGAAGATAATTCTTGACGAGGGATTCCAGGTAGTTCAGCCCTCTAGGATAATCGCTGACCGGTTCCATTTACCCGAGCTACGCTTACCAGCTGATGTTACTGTTAAGACGAGTGACCGGGAGCCCAGCGAGCTAGTTGTCGTTGGCTACGAGGGAAAAGCTGACCGCGTTCTCTCTGCTCTCCAGAGGCACTTAAGGTACTCCTTTTACTGGGTATCTAGGCTCCCGCTTCACAGTACAGTAAAGGCAATGATCAAGGGAAGGAGCGGCGATAAATGCATAGCGGAGGTCGGGGGCATTGAGGCCGAGCTACTATGTGATGAGTGCACAGAGGGAGAGCACATAGTTGCCTCCGTGGTAAGGCCTGGTGTAAAGCCATTCGAGAAGCCAAGGCTAGTGCCTGGCGCGAGGGTGATAGGCGACTATGCTATAGTCTATGAGCAGAGCGGTAAACCACGTGTAACCATTAGTGAGCACGTAAGGAGTACTACTAAGAGAGCCGAGCTAACCGCATTAGCCTCGCTAGCTACTTCTAAGGGGCTTAGCGTCCACTGGAGGAGTAGTAGCCAGCACGCGGACCAGGATACTCTTAGAGCCCATTTGGAGGACTTGATCAAGGCCCTTGCCGATGTCAAGAAACGGGCAGAGGAGGGGGAACCTGGTAAGAAGTACAGCGTTGGCGAGATAGTAGCTGTTGCTAGGCTTAGTAGCGTTGATAAAGAGTACCTTGACAAGGTGAGAGACGAGGTGGTCCCTACGATAAGATTCCACCACTCTGCTAAGAGCATGTTACCGTCCTTCTCAAGCGTGGTCGACTATGCTGAGAAGCTAAAGCAGAGAAGAATAGATGAGGACCAGTTAGTAGAGGCTTTCCTTGACCTAGTGCTAGAGACCTATAAGCAGAAACACCATGTAAGGATTCTCCACGTAAAGCCCAGCGGCGAGGTAATAGAGCTAGGCACGGCAAGGCTCAA
>JALVKZ010000283.1 GCA_027033675.1 Pyrodictiaceae archaeon
GCCTTGTGACTTAAACCTACCAGGAATAAAATTAGCGCCCATGACTGCACCGGGATAGCATTACCCGGGGTCCATTGCTACGCTCCGTGCGGAGAGGTGTTGATAAGGGGGGTTCTCGGCGAGAATAGGGTTCCTGGGCATGGATTGTGGCTAGTGCTGGAAGCAAGGTTAGTGCTATTATTAGGGTTAGTAAACTCGCTGACCGGGTCCTCGGCGAGGTCTCGAAGGTAGTTTACGGCCTCGAGAACGAGACAAGGATTATTCTTGCATCACTTATTGTTGGCGGCCATGTCCTTATAGAAGGTGTACCTGGTGTTGCTAAGACTACACTCGCGAAAGCTATTGCATCGTCTCTTGATCTGAGCTTTAAGCGTATCCAGTTCACTCCAGACCTCTTGCCAAGCGATATTATAGGTACCTTGATATTTGATCAGAGGACTGGCGAGTTTAGGTTACGCAAGGGACCGATATTCGCTAACATCGTGCTCGCTGACGAGATTAACCGGGCAAGCCCACGGACACAATCAGCGCTACTAGAAGCGATGCAGGAGAGGCAAGTGAGTATTGAGGGTAATACGCTTCGCCTCCCAGAACCATTCATGGTCATCGCTACCCAGAACCCCGTGGAGCTTGAGGGTACCTTCCCGCTCCCCGAGGCACAGCTGGACAGGTTCCTTGTCAAAGTGCCTATTCGTAGGCCTAGCCGCGACGTGCTGAAGAGGGTTCTGAAGAGTCTCCGCGTTATAGAGCAGTGGCCTATAAGACCAGTAGCTGGGGCGAAAGATGTACTAGAGGCTCGGGAGACCGTATGGGGCATTGAAGTCTCCGAGCCTGTCATCAATTATATCATTGACCTCGTGGATGCTACTCACGAGTACCCCGGAGTAGAGCTCGGTGCCAGCCCGCGCGCAGCGATTGCTCTACAACAGCTAGCCAGGGCGTTAGCAGCCATGGCTGGCCGTGACTACGTTATACCCGATGACGTAAAACAAGCTGCAAGGTACGTGCTACCACATCGCATAGTACTGGCTCCAGAGGCCGAGGCTGAGGGGCTCACACCCGAGGCCGTTGTCGAGGATGTTCTCGAGAAGACCCGGGTGCCAATACCTTAACACTCCTTCCCAGAAGACACAATGATGCCCACCGGTACCTAAGCTGCGAACTATTCTCGGCGTATTTGGCTACGGAAGAGTTTTTCTAGAATAAGCATCGGCCTACACTAAATTGGTGTATTTACCGTTTGGTTCTCGAAGCACGCGAGATAGTAACAATGATAAAGGATAACATGGAGCAACGAGGCTTACCACTACCCGTCAAGCGCGAGGCCATTTATGAGTGGAGCAGCGGCCTAAGCCTCCCATCTAGCGGCGATTATCTCCTCTATACTGGTGGCCTGTACCAGCTCCTCCCCTACATCGAGAGCCTTGTTAACCAGCTAGAGAGGGTTGAGAAGAGTAGTGTTGGTGGCTTCGCCCTAAAGCTTGCCAAGAAGGTTATGAAGGTTGTTGACGTCTCTAAGCTGGTTAGCAAGCCCGATAAAGAGACCAAAAAGTACAGTGAGAAAGTCCTACAGAGCATAGCTCAGCTACTCTCAGCAGCCGGTATAAGCTTCTACTATGACCCCGAGCTAGACGGGTATAGTGGCGCCCTTCTCTATGACATGGGTCTCCTCAAGAGCTTTCGGAGACACGCAGAGAGAGTCTACGAGAAATTCAAGTCACGTGGTGTAAAGAAAATAGTCACTATCGACCCACATACTACTCATATGCTTCGCTCAGTCTACCCCAAGGTCCTAGGCGGCTACGAGTTAGAGGTTCACTCCTACCTAGAGCTATTAGCCGAGAACATTGACAAACTCCGCTTCAAAACAGGTAGTGCCGGGCCAGTCGTTATCCACGACCCATGCCTCTATGCTCGCTTCGAGAACGTCATAGAGGAGCCTAGGAAGCTACTAAGCGCTGCCGGCTACGAGGTTAAGGAGCCGCGTAGGAGTCGTAGGCTAACATACTGCTGTGGCGGCCCAGTAGAGTCACTTGCGCCTAGCTTGTCTAAGAAGATAGCTATGAACAGAGTAGAGGAGCTAATGGAGTACGCGAGTACCATAGCGACCCTCTGCCCTATTTGCTATGCTAATCTCCACCGCGTTGCACCGAGTAACGTACGCGTAGTAGATATCTCGATATTGCTCTCCGAGAGGCTTGAGTAGCCATGAGCGTGAAGAGGATTACCTATAAGGAGGCCCTAGAGGAGATCTACAAGGGACTTAACGACGAGGAGTTCCAGAGAGGACTACGCACTGGTGTTAGGAACGCCGAGGGCAAATTCCTAAAGATACTAGAGGCTCACCCAGAGCTACGCGAGCTGGCAAGCATGGTTGAGGACGCGAAGAAGAAGGTGATAAGCGATATCGAGAACTACATAGATATGGCTATGGAGTCCCTCAAGAAGGTTCACGCTAAGCCATACTTCGCCCACACAGCGGAGGAGGCCCGGGAGATAGTAGCTAAGATCGTAGGCAAAGGCAAGACAGTAGTCTTCTCCAAGAGCATGGT
>JALVKZ010000284.1 GCA_027033675.1 Pyrodictiaceae archaeon
GATCAGCGTATAGGAAGCTAGCCAAGAGATTGGCCCCAGTAGCGCTGAAAGCATAGAGTCCCGCAAGCCCGAGGTGGAGGACAGGCTCCCTTGTAGCAGTTACAGCGAGCGGCACTAGGGGGAGGACCAGCAACGCCTGCTTATAGGCAGAATATGGTACTCGGAGCCAGTATAGACTAGCAGCTATACTAGTAACCATTTGTACAAAGCCAAGTCCAGCAGCGAGATAATCCGGGGCACCCAGGACACTGATCATGTAGGGAGCCCAGGCAGCAGCTAGGACTGCTGAGGAAGCCATGTAGGCTACTATGTAAAGGAATACTGTGCCCGAGACAGCCTTCTCCTCGAGCCCTATACGCGTCTCGGGTAGAGCCCTAGCACTCTCCGGAAGCAACGATCTCGATGCAGCGAGAATAGCGGTAGCGATAAGCCCTACACCAGAGCCAAGAACATAGAGGTAAATGTACTTCGAGTAACCACTCATAACCGCTAGTACAAGGATACTAGTCAACTGGCCAACAATGTTACTAGCAGCCGCCGCTGCCGAGCGATGAGCAATGACCCGGCGGGCGCTCTTCTCATCAAACACGCTAAAAATGGTTGTTGTGAGCAAGAGGCCGGAAACAGTGGCAAGACTAACACTGAGAGAATAAACAGCCACGAGGCCGAGAGGCCCGAGGAGGGCAGCCAGGGGCAGCAAGCCCCAAGTAATACGTTCAAGGCCGTGAATAGCGACGAGACTGCGACGAAGCCTCTTAGCACCACGGCTCCTGAGCGCAGCGAGAACACTCAGTGCCATAACGTAGGCTGCGAGAACCACGAGCATAACCTGCTCGACACTAAGCCCTATGAAAGCCATCAATACTGGTGCGAGGCCGCGAGTAACTGCGATGTAGAACCCAGCAGTACCGGCCTCAGCCACTAATACTAGCTGGGCTGCACCGAGCTGGGCAGTAGCTGCTTCCTTGCCGCTACGACTAGTTCTCCGAGTCCTCGTAACTGGTAAGGGTATCCTCATGGCTGCTCCTAGGCATCCTCCGTGACCAGGTTACTCTATTCCACTAATCATCTACAATGATGAGTCCCACCAAGTATCCCTTTATAAGCGTAACCCTCCTCGGCAGCGATCGAGGGACTAGAGGATAAGATATCGGGAACCGATATATTGGGCCTCAACCCTTCACATTAAGGGACATAGCGCAAAAACACCGGTGAATGAAGCAATGCACGCCAAGGAGCTAGTAGCAGGCACGCTCCTCGGAGCAGGCATAGTTTTACTACTCCTAGCCCTAATCCTATACCACTACTCAGCAAGCCTAACTATAAGTAACTGGAACAAAACCATAGCTAACTACACCGAGCTACTAAGCAGGGCAGAGAAAATAATCAACGAGATAAACAAAGAGAACATAACGAAGAGCTACGCCGAGCTAGTAAACACGCTGCCAAGCCTGGAGCAGGCACTAAAAGACTACAGGACGATATACAACGAGGCAATACGTCACAAAGAAATACTCGTACAAGCATACGAGATGACGCATAGCAAGGACTACAACGATACAATAAAACAACTAGAGAAACTAGCCAAGAAAAACAACACACTAATCTCACTACTACTAGGCCCCGCGCTACAAAGACTAGCAAACTACATGAAGCAAGCCCAGCCACTAACAGCAGAAGCCCTCAAAATACTGAAAGCAATAGAGGAGAACCCACCACAACGAGTAAAACAATACCTAGACCTCGCAGAGAAAATAATAGAAACCATGCCGCCAACAAAGCTCAACAAGACACTAGCAGAAGCAGAGCAACTAATAACCAAGGCAAAACAAGTGTTAAACAACACGCAACAAACCCGGATAAACAACCTAAAAAAGAAGCTAAGAGACTACGCTGCCTCACTACTCATAATAGGCTCCTCGATGATAACCGCGGCAGCAATAATTCTTTACAGCACGCGCCGAGAGGCAACAAAAATAACCCGATAGGGAAGACAAGGGGTAGAGAGGAAACCCCTTAGGCGCATAAGCCTTGGAAAACGATCCCCTGGCCAGTCTCCTGGAACAAATACTACCCGACAACACCGATAAACCAGGCATAATCAGGGACTCTATAGAAGCGATAAAGGAGCTAGCCAATAGGGCAGCAGAGATGATAGCAACTGAGCCAGGGCTACTAGACCTCTACCAGTGGCTCGCAAAGAGCAAGCAATACCCCCTCCTAGTAAGAGGAGGCCTACCCATCAGAGACCCTCTACGATTAATAGACTTAGCAAACCAAGCCGCCCTAGTACTAGTCAAGCACAGCCAATACGACGAGGTAGCCAAGCTAAGCAACGCTATCTCTAGGAAACCGCTCCTCGTCTACGACGCAGCCAAGCTATACCAGCTAGGCAGGCTAAGCGACCTCGAGAACATAGCCAAGAGCCACGACATAGCCCCCTGGGTACTAAGTTACGTAGCAGCGATGACCGTATCCGCCCTAGCCCGGGGACTAATAGCGTTACTAGAGACTAGGGGAATAAGCCTAGAACCAACAGATAA
>JALVKZ010000285.1 GCA_027033675.1 Pyrodictiaceae archaeon
ATCGCAAATTCCCCTCTAGATTTGAAGATGATTTTCCTTTTCCTGTACATAGGCTTAAAGGCGAAATATATAATACGAAAGAGCATGTTAGTGTAGGTATCTTGCTTATTCATCAAGCAAACAAGCTGTATAAGAAAGAGAGGTTTGACTTAACACATATACATAGCATTTACTCGCCTCTAGGTATCCTTGTAGCTAATGTCTCGAGGGGGGTACGCGGTGTCCCAACAATAGCAACCAATCACTCATTCTTTGAATGGGTTCTAAGGCGTGAACTCTGGCTACCTATTCTAAGATATGCACTTAGAAGAGTTGATGCAATAATAGCTGTCAGTAGAGCCGTTGCACAGGACACGAAGAAGGTAATTAAGTATCAGAATAAACCTATCTACATAATCCCTAATGCTATTGACATTAGTTTTTGGAGGCCTCCTGACCACGAGGAACGGGTAAAGGCTAGGCGAATGATAGGGGCTGAGCCTTTTGACTTCGTTGTTTTTGCGCCAGGTCGTTTTACTGAGCGAAAGCGTATACATGAGGTTCCATGGATAGTTGCTAATGCATCACGCTTCCTCAGCACCAGGAAAAGACGCTTATACCTAGTAATAACTGGCGACGGACCATTGGCTGATAAGGTTAGGAATGAAGCTCAGCGCTATTCAGATCTGATAAAGGTCCATCTTAATGGGTTTGTTGATAGAAGAGTGATGCGCCACTATTATTGGGCAGCTGATCTCACTATAGTCCCCTCACGGCTCGAGGCGTTCTCGATAACTGCGCTTGAGTCCATGGCGTGCGGAGTCCCCGTAATAGGGTATAAGGGTGGCGGCATAGAAGACCTCGTCCTCGACTCAGTAACAGGGTTCCTAGTAAGAGATGATGCTGAAGCTGCCGAGAAGATAGCGCTACTGGCAACGAACGATAGTCTTCATGCTAGTATGCGGGAAAAAGCACCGTATCATGTAGCGAAGAATTTTTCGTGGGATAGGGTGATTTACTGGATACTCGATATATATAGGACTGTAATAGACTCCGCTAATCCCGAGGAAAGACTATTCCTCCTATATAGGACGTGGCTAGGGCTGACGAGGCTATGGAGAAGGTAGTTATACTGAGCTTTGATGTAGAGCGTGATTGCCCCCCTTACCTCGATACCAGCGAAGGAGTAGAGCATGGGCTGCTACGTATACTAGACCTTTTAGAAGAGGAGAAGGTGAGAGCAACCTTCTTCACGACTGGCTGCATAGCTGAGAAGTATCCAGAACTTGTTAGGAGAATTGTTGATCTCGGACACGAGCTTGGAGCCCATGGATACAAGCATGAGCGCTTCGACAAGATGGGCCTAGATGAGGCGGAGAAAGTGCTTAGCAAGGCTACTCGAGTCCTCAGAGAGTTCTACGACGTCTTGTCGTTCCGTGCACCTAATCTCCAGCTGCCAGAGTCCTATGTTAGGCTTCTCCAAAAGCTCGGCTACTATGCCGACTCCTCAACAGCTATCTATAAGCCACCTTTCCGTAGGGGTGTGGAAATATTTGAAGAGGGTATTGTCCGGATCCCAGTATCTGTTACCTCCTCTGTGCTTCGCTTACCGTGGAGACTTCAGTGCATAGTGCATAAACGTCTTCCTTGGCCCATTGTCTATTTCTCTCATCCCTGGGAATACATAGATATGCACAGGAAGCCCGTGCGCTTCGACTGTCGCTTCGGAACCGGGACATCAGCACTCAATAATCTTAGGAAACTTATACAGTTCCACAAAGAGAGAAACACTATATTCATAACGATAAGGGAGTTGGCTGAAAAAATCTTAGCCAATAGGGCTATGTAGTAGCCTAGGCGGGTTTTACCTGGCCTTCTAGGAAGGCCCTTGCTACCTCCTTCTCATCACTTCCTAGCTGTAGCCCGTTTGCCTCGAGGAACTTGTTGGCTAACTCTGTGCTTTTTGTCGCCGCCCCTATGGCGGCATAGACTAGGAATGATTCATAGAGCTTTCTTTTCTCGCTTAGCCTTGTAGCTAGGTCTTTGTAGCCGCTGAGGTATAGGTAGCCTAGTGTCGGCATCCTCCTTCTTATCTCGATGTCGATGCTCCATGGAGGGCTTGGCGGTTCCTTGCCCTTAGTCAGAGCGTTTACACGGGCACGAGTATACTCTATGGCTTGTTTGAGGAGTTCGCGCTGTTCTTCTACCCTCTCAGCCCTATATGGGTAGGAGGCGTCTCCTAGTCTGTCTATGAGCGTGCTGGGCTGCTTATCCGCGATGTAGAGTAGTGATGCTGCTATGGAGGCTGCTATGGCCCGTATCCTCTGGACCGATATGTGGTCCGGTGTGTCTAGGCTTGTGTGGTAATACTTATCGGGCCACTCGTTGAGCATCGAAGCCGGGGCACCGAGGGATAATAGTACGTCATGGTCGCTTCCCGGCTCATAGCGTGCCACGGAGGCATAGTTGTCTCCATCCTTCTCGAATAGCACGAGGTCTAGCACCGGGTCCACTATGTTTAGCATTGGTGGCGGGCTACGCACTATTCTCAGGGCTCCCCC
>JALVKZ010000286.1 GCA_027033675.1 Pyrodictiaceae archaeon
CTACAGGCACCCGCGAGACTAAGCCCCAACAACCTAACAATCTACACACATGTACCGCTAAGGAAGAAAACATAGGCCTCAGAAACAAGCTGTACAAGCCACCTTAGTAAAAATCCACGATGAACAAAAGGCCTAAAACGCTAAACAGAACAGACCTACCAAGCCCATACATGTTCTTAAGACCCTGGCAACCAAGAGCAATCCATGCGCCACTATACCGGGCTCTGATCGTATACCATTAATCATAGTTGCTCTCTGCACCTAAACAACCGGGTCAGCTCCTCTAACTCCTTTTCATCAAGGACATAGTAGGCCCTAACTCCCGCCCTCTTAGCATTCTGTGCCTGCACCTTGTCGCTCGTTGCAAGCGGCGCCCTTATCGCCTCCGCTAATCCAATATAGTAGGCATCCGCACCCCTCGAACCAGTAGCTAGAGCTATCTTGACCGCTCTCTCAAAGTACAAGTCATCCCCAATGATACTAATCTCTTCCTCAAGCCTATTAACAACCTCTTCAACAAGACTAGGAGCCAAAAACCTCACAAGAACACCAGCAACCTCAACTAAGAAGAGACGAGGAACATAAACACGGATATTACTGGACGCCGCGCACCTAAACACCTCCTCGGCCAACGCTACACGTCGTACGTCCCTGCCAGCAAACAAGTCAATAGCTAGCGATGCATCAATAACTAGCTTTCCTCCACGCAAAACCTGTCCCTCTCCCTAGAAAGAACCTCGCTCGGCTCCTCCCCGTGCTCCCTTATAGTCTGACGTATCCTCCGCGCAAAACCCACAAGATCCTCTTTCACCACCACGAGAACTTCCTCCCCTTCCCTAAGATCCACCGGCTCCAAAGGCCTTAGTACACCATTCTCATATCTAGCTCTTATAACCCTAGACACCCCTCCTCTCCACCTGGTAACTAGGAGATGAGCTACCTCAAAGCTCTTGCTTACGCCTTATCAAGAAGGTGGTTTTAGATACTTATATTCATTTACTAAATTAACGGTTCATACAAGGGACTTGTAACGTTTTGTCCTTTTAGTCTCGGAAGCTATCCGCATTTCCATATACATTAGGCTTGTTTTGGATAACCATGCCTCTATCTATAGCGGTGCTGTTTCCGAGAAATCATGTAGAGTACAATAAATGTTGTAAGAACGGGTATAACTATGATTGACGAGAGGATCATGGTATTGTTGGGACTAGTTTTTGAATGAGTAGGAGGAGCTTTTACTTCTACAAGGCCGCACTTGTTTTGAGAGCCAAGGTCTGCGAATTGTTTGATAACAATTATTCCTTTATCTGTGAAGAGTTTCTCTGTAACGTTAATGGTGTAGTTGCCACTTTTTAATGTCTTAAAGTCTATGAATACCTCGTACCTACCACGACTGCTTCTATTAATGACTACGTTGACTATACCAATATCATTAATATATTTTAGTTTAATTTTTCCAATGCCATTAAGGTTGGGCAGCGAGTATGCTCTCAGCGGCTTCATATGAGGAGCATTGATTGTTATTGCTAGAGGTATTGTGAGCTCATCGCTGCTTCCACTATCTATAGTGCTAGTGTTCACCACAAGTACACGTAGGGTAAATCCTTCGCCAAGGTCCTTGATATACACAGGGAGCGTGCCCATTACGACTACGCGGGGTAGCCCCAGACTGGAGGGCAGACAGCAGGCATCTACATGCCCTAGCTGAGAGGCATTGCCGGGTAGGTAGAGGATCTTCCCCGCTATTTCACGGATATAGTTCCAGGAGCTTGGTGTACTGTAGTTTATGTATATGCCTATTGTTCCCAGTCTTCTTAATAGTTGTGTAGCTGGCATGGATTCTATTAAGTCTAGGAGACTTATATCCCGAAGGCATGCCGAGTTATTGGTCACCATTCCGGTCATGAGGGCTCTATCTATGTAGCTGAACATGTTATATTCGAAGACCGCGTAGCAGATGTTGCCCCTCTTTAGGTGTAGCTTTATGCTGTTGGTAAGGTTGTTCTCGAGTATCTTCTTGATTACCCTGTGTAGCCATGATGAGGCGTTGTAGCTGCTTAGTATGGATTCGTTGTTTTTACTTATTGTGATTATCTTGTTGCACGTGTTTATGTCCTTGCTAGCGTAGATTACTACGTCTACGTATCCGTATTTGCCTATGATGATGAGGGAGCGTATATGCTCGCTGGGGTAGATGTGGATTGACTCGGCATGGGCTGTGCTAGCTATCATTAAGAGTAGTAAGGTGATTATTGCTGAGTAGGTTGTTCTCATTCCTTTATCCCTGCTAGGCCTGGGTGTCTATGGTTCTTGGCTGGGGCGTGGTTTTACCATTGTGTATTGCCTATTTGCTTTGTGTTAATATTGTTATTGGTTGTGGATGCGTACTGTATATCTTCATAGCTTGTGCTGGTGTTTATGGTTAGCGGAAGGCATAATGGCTTCTCGGCAGGTTTCGGGACTTGGTAGGGTTTGTGTATGGGTTTGGAGGGTATTAGGCCCCGGGTTAGTGTCGAGCTTGTGGATCGTAGTGGCGTGG
>JALVKZ010000287.1 GCA_027033675.1 Pyrodictiaceae archaeon
GCCCTTACTAATAGCTTCTAGGAGTAAACGTTGACCCTCAAGCCTTGCTAGCAGGGCCTCGCTCATCACTTATGCGCCTAGAGAGTTTTCTCGTGGTATTACAATTTATCCGGTTTACCCAGGAGCCTTATCCTTGGATAGAGCACTAGTTATTAAGCCTCAATGCTTAACGCTATAGACCTGGATGGTGTGAGATGCAGCCACGCATCACGGATTATACCAAATACTTCTCGGACCTAGCAAAATCCATCAAGGCTTCTGATGTGCGCGAGCTCCTAAAGATAGTTGAGCAGGGTGGAGTAATAAGCTTTGCAGGCGGCTTACCCGATCCAAGAACTTTCCCCAAGAAGGAGATATCGGAGATAGCGGTTGAGGTTATCGAGAAGTATGGTGATAAAGCTCTTCAGTACGCCCCCACGAAGGGAGTAAGATTCTTCATAGAGACTGTGAAAGAGTTCTCAAAGAGGCACGGAGTTAAAGTAAACCCTGATGATGATGTGATAGTCACTACGGGTAGTCAGCAAGCACTATACCTTGTTGCAAGGACCTTCCTAAACCCAGGCGACTACATAGTGACAGAGGAGCCGACATACCTAGGCATGCTCAGTGCGCTACAAGGCCTCGGTGTGAACTTCATAACTGTGCCAATAGACGAAAATGGTATGAGAACCGATATCCTAGAGGAGAAGCTAAGGGAGGCAAAGAGCCGGGGAATAAAGCCGAGGATGATCTACACGATACCGACCAGTCATAATCCTGGAGGAACTACGCTGCCGATGGATAGGAGGAAGCACTTAATGGAGCTAGCCGAGAAGTATGACCTCATAGTGTTCGAGGACGATCCATATGGCTTCATAACGTTCGAGGAGAGAGATGTAAAGCCGCTTAAGACATTGGACGAGAGCGGCAGAGTAGTTTACACTAGCACGATAAGCAAGATACTCTCGCCTGGTATGAGGGTAGGCTGGGTAATAGCCCATAAGGATATTGTTGCAAAGATAGAGCTAGTTAAGCAGGGCGTAGACCTACATACCCCCTCGTTTACACAATACATAGCAGCCGAGGCAATGAAGAAAGGCATTATTGATAAGAGAATACCATTCATAAAGCAGCTCTACCGCGAGAAGAGAGACGCGATGATAGGTGCACTACAAGACTACATGCCGGAGGGAGTCAAGTGGACAAGGCCAATAGGCGGGATGTTCGTCTGGGTATGGCTCCCCGAGGATATCAATAGCAGAGAAATGCTAACCATAGCCATACGGAAAGGTGTCGCATACGTGCCAGGTGACGCGTTCTACCCAAGAGGAGGTGGCCACAACACAATGAGGCTGAACTTCAGCTACCCGAGCATCGAGGAGATCAGGGAGGGCGTAAAGAGGATAGCTGAGTCGATAAAGGAGTACCGGGAGTCTAAGAAGAGCTAACCTCGTAGACTGCGCCCAGAGCTGGGAGCCCCTCACTAGGCGGTGGAACAAGCCCCTTCACGAAGGACATGTAGTTATATAGTATTCTCCAAGCTTTTTTAACAAGTTGTATAGCACATCCAGCGAACTCCTTTCCCCCCGCAACCCCTACAACCTCAAGGTCTCTCGCCAAGGGCCTTACTTGTATACCCCTATACGCTATAAGGGGATGCAGCACTAGTACACGCGTCTCGGTCTTTTTCACAGCTTCCTCTATTAGCAACGTATCAAGGCTAGCTGCTATGACAGCATCGGAGTCTAGGGAATCAATGCTTTGCGTCGTGGCCAGACCTAGTTCCTGGATAACCTGGATAACTGAATAACTTGCACTCTCCTTCCTAACTAATACAGCGTATTCTATTCCAGCGCTGTGGAGCACGTAGGCTGCTAAGAGGCCATAAATCCCCGAGCCCAGTACTAAGACGCTATGGGCAGACTTGTTCTCTAAGGCTTCTAGCGTCTCACAAGCCAAAGCCGAGTCGAGTAGAATAACATAGCTTGGGTCACGTTGAACAATGGCTAGATGATCTCCAGGTGCAACAGTATAGGGCGAGAGAAAACCATGGCCAATAACAGGAGGCATGTAGTTCTCGGAAACTCTTACAGGGCTAACTGGCTTACCGGCCAGTATGGTATCAGAGCCTATACCCGTCTCAACAACTACCCCGACACCAGTATATCCGGCGACTACTGGCATATCTACTGGAAATAGCCCCCTCCGTATCACTTCATCTATGCTACCCCACCTAGCCCACAGGGTCTTGACCAACACATGGCCTCGTGGGATAACCAGGGGAACGCGATCAATCCTAACTATTCCGCCATCCACGACAAGAGCGCTTACAAGGCCCTCCACGCCCATCACCTCATAGCTTCATTACTATTAGAGGAATATACATGCTATACTTTAACTATGGCCCGCTCCTTGATAGAGCTAGGTGAGTAAACAGTGGCCAAACTTGTTGCGTCTACTAGGATAATACCACTAGATATTGTGAGTGCCGTCGAAGCGCTATACAACATGGGCTTCGAACTCATAGATATTAATTACGCTAGTATCGAGAGAATG
>JALVKZ010000288.1 GCA_027033675.1 Pyrodictiaceae archaeon
CCTCGTAGCAAGGCATGTACCGAGACCCGGGATGAGCAGGAGCAACGACTTTATCCCGGCACGGTATCCTTGTAGCAATGAAGGAGCCTTCATAGAGCACCCGGTAAGCCATTTCATTTCCGGTGGAGTAATGATGATTCACTCTAGAGCTTCACTACAAGGTGTTTAGGAGCCTTGGGAGCCAGTAAGCCTCGACAAGCCCTAGTAGAGGCAGAGCGACAAGAGCTCAAAGTAATCCATGTTTCTCCCCTGCTTCGCCACGTCATGGTATCTGTTGCTGCTGCGGGAATAACTCATCTCTTATCCGGCTTAACAGGGCTCTTGTCAGGTGATGTCACATACTCGCTCCAGTTACTAGTCTGGGCCACTGCGTACCTAGCATTCTCCGGCATATGGTTTATGTTCGTAAAGCCATCCAGAAGCCTTAGCAAAAATGAGGCATTCATACTAGTGGCCCTTGCCTGGATATTTACTCCCCTCCTCTCGGCTATCCCGGTTAGTGCCTCTCTCCATATACCCCTGGTTGATTCCTGGTTCGAGAGTATTAGTGGCTACACCACTACCGGTCTCTCAGTATTCACCGGTGGCGTCGACTCATTCTTCCACAAGTACGTCCCCAGCGTGGAGCAAACCCCTCCTAGCATACTGTGGTGGAGGGCCTACTGCCAATGGCTAGGAGGCTTCGGCATAGTCGTCATGTTCTTCGTCTTTGCAAGGCTAGGCGGGCTTCCTGCCCACCTAGTAGGCCTAGCAGAGGGCAGGTACCAGAGGCTAGAGCCAAGCATAGCCAAGAGCCTAAGAGCCCTAATGGCTACGTACTTCCTACTAACAGCTATAGATGCCGCACTCCTCTACTGGGCCGGTATGACTCTCAGCGATGCAGTCTATCACTCAATGACAGCCCTAGCAACCGGTGGGTTCTCGACACATAGCTCCAGTATAGCATTCTACCACTCGGTTAAGGTAGAGCTAGCAGCGCTTGCGGGCATGATTATGGGCGCATCCAACTTTGCTGACATCTACGCGCTATTGGTCGGTAAGCGGAGGCGACTAAGCGGGGAAATAAACTCACTACTAATAACGATAATAGTGTCGGTGTCGTTATCAACGCTGATACTCTGGCACATAGGGATAACGTGGAGCCCTTACAACCCGTTAAGAGAAGCAGCATTCCACGCAATAAGCGCGGTAACTGGGACTGGCTTCAGCATAAGTGATTTGTCCAAGGCGCACCCAGTCTGGAAGCTAATTCTCTCCTTGCTAATGCTCATAGGTGGCTCTGTGCTCTCAACAACCGGTGGCATAAAGCAGTACCGCCTCATGATATTCTTCAAGAACCTCTGGTGGAGCATAAAGGAGACCGTATACGGGGGCGTGATAATAACAAGGCGCGTAGGCGGCTACAAGACGTCCCCTAGCGAGCTACTAAACGCGTTCGCCGTGATATCGTTCTTCTTCCTGGCATGGATGGCTGGCACAATAGCGCTCCTAGCCTTCAACCCTGAGTACAAAGCCATAGACGCGGCCTTCGAGGCAGCCAGCGCCCTCGGCACCGTAGGGCTAAGCGTAGGAATAACCTCGGCCACGGCCTCCTTCTCAGCGAAAATAACACTCATGGCACTAATGCTTCTCGGGCGCTTAGAGGTAATAGGCTTCTTCTATGCCCTCGAAGCAGCAAGGAGAATAATGAAGTATAGGTAGCCCCTTAAGGTCACTATACCTGAGAACTTAGATTATCGCGGAGACTAAGGACTGCTTAATCGGTGTTGGTGGAGCCTAGAGCTAATCACTGGAGATTGGGTGGAGAATAGTGTACTTGGGTAGTGCTGAGGGCTTAGGCGGAGGATTCACAGAGCTATATTCCATTATATCTACCATATTTATTTACCTAGATGCTATACTTATACCATATCCGCGGGTTGTGCTGCGAAGAGAGTTACGGGGGTTAAGAGAATAAAAGAAGTAATCGTTGACAAGCACTTCCTTCCAGTGTACGATGAGTGGCTGCTATGTGTTTGCCTCTGATAATCCGGTGTCAACACTGCTAGTTGGCTCAGCGAGGAGTGCTAATACTGGTTTCTCCCCTGCCTCGAGTGCTTTGAGGAGCTTCTTGGCATAGATGGTTGGGGTATAGACCTTGTAGCTGCCCTTGACGAAGGCTGGCTCTATGACACCGAGTGCTTCTAAGCACTGGAATGCCGCTAGGACTAGGTAACGTGGCAGCCCTGTCTCGACTACGGCATCCCCTGGGGAGACTAGCTCCTTCGAGACTATGACCTCGAGTACCTCTTTGAGCCGCTCCCTAGCAGTTTGGCTCAAAGCACATACCCCGTGGCTAATCTTATCTGCTATACCGGGGCTTCTAGAGAAGAGGGAGCTAGTAACACCGTCTCCTAGTAACGCCTACAGCGCTAGTCGTAGAGCACCCTCTCAAGCTCGCGAATCATTATCCTTGGGGCACGGTGTACTAGCTCTAGCCAGCTCACAGCTCTTTCGAGACAGCCCTTGCCTCTTCTCGTGAGCCAGGCTAGGG
>JALVKZ010000289.1 GCA_027033675.1 Pyrodictiaceae archaeon
CTTCAGTGTGAAGACCTTCGATAAGAGCGCGCAGGTAAGCACAGACGAGAACGGATACTTCTACGGCCTACTACAGATAAGCCTATACATCAACACGCCCGGAGTATACCACCTAGTAATACACCCGAAGGACCAGCCTAACGTGAAGGACATAGTAACACTGAACATCGGTACTGCCCCATCACTAGTTGCGAAAGTCGATACTGCTAAGACTAAGCTAGTAGGCGACTACGTAGATGTATGGATACTAGTCAAGTTCAGCAACAACGAGCTAGCAACACCCGAGAAAGTCAGCGAGGTCAAAGTGTTCGTATATGCCTACACTAACGCTGGCCTAGTGAGCGTTAACAGCCCAGCTGGCGAGGACGCCGAGTACACAGGGATACCTGGACTATGGCACTACAGCTTCTACCTAAGCCCCGCCGTCAAGGGCGAGGACCTAGCAGTAATGGTAGAAGCAACAGGCCAGTACCTACCATACCTACCAGTACAGGACGCATACGACCTAGCAACACTAACAGTCTCCGGTAAGCTACAAGACACCCTAGACGCCCTCAACAACCAGCTACAAGCAATCAATGCAAGCATTAACAGTGTAGCAGCCAAGCTAGCCAACGTAACGGCCATACTCAAGGGCATAACCAAGACACTAGATAGCGTAACCACCACCCTAGGAACAATCAACACCAAGCTAGACAGCATCAACACCCAGCTAGGCACAGTCAAGACCAGCATCGACAACCTCAAGAACTCAGTCGACAGCCTCTCCGGCAAAGTAGACGCCCTAAAGACCAGCCTAACCAACACAGTCAACAGTGCCGCGGGCGACTTAAAGAAGGCGGTAAGCCAGGCAGGCTCCGCCGCTAAGAACTATGGTATCGCAAACCTAGTACTCATACTAATCACACTAATAGTAGCGGCATATGCGGCCTTCGCGAAGAAGGGTTAGCCTCTAAGCTATCTAAGCTAATATCCCAGATAATTTTTTATTTAATCTCTTTTCCTACTCTAACCTTTAAAACACCTACAGATTACTTGTTTCAGGAGGCAACATCAAGGCGCAGGTGCCCCGCTAATTGGTTGTCAGCGTCGAGATATCCGGCGTACTAGAAGAGAAACTAAGAAGGCTAGTTGACTTGGGAATATATGCAAGCGTGTCAGAGGCCGTAAGAGATGCGGTCCGCCGAATGCTTTCACATCTTGACTTAAAAAAGGTAGCTCTTAATATCCTCGTAAACAAGGGATGTAGCCTCCATTATGCCTGTGAATTCTCGGATTCAACGTGTCCGGAGTTCATAGAATACTTACTCCTTAGAAACATAACCCCTCCATTAGGCTTCATCGGTGAACCGGAGAAGCCAAACCCCGGAGAGAGCTTAATCCTGGACCCCAGTAGCTTACTAATCGCATTCTCCACTCTCGCCTATAAAGCCTACGAGGCACTGACAAGTATTGTAGAGATTTCGGTGCCTTCAGTTTTAGAGAATTACTATGCCATTTTGAGAGCTCTTGGTATTAAATCAGGATTAAATATAAAAAAAGATTTTAAAGTATTAAATATCCTTGAGCTAAAAGGTTCGACAAGAGTCCTATTAACTAAGAGTGAGTATTCTATAATCAAATATATTGAATCCAACAGCGGAGTTATCATAGTTAGCGATGATTTTTACATACAAAAATACTTAAATAAAAATAATATTAAATATTACTCGACTATAGGTATCGTTAATCTGGCTCGGGAGCTTAAAATGATTGATAATTTAGAATATAAAGAAATATTATTGTCATTAAAAAGCTTTCCTTATGCATTCTCTTACGAGGTGGAGAGCACTGAATAGTCAGCTCTATGATATTGTCTATGTTATCGATGCTAGTCTCAGCATGGGTAAAGGAGTAGGGGATCTCAGGCCTTCAAAGCTAAAAGCCGTAGTGGAGACCGTAGCAAATGATGCATCCTATAGGATCAAGAACCTCCGGGCTAGGGTGGGACTAGTAGCCTTCTTTGGCCTAGCATTTCCTATTCTACCTTTAACTGGAAAATTAGAGCATGTAATTAGATCGTTATCCCTCCTGGAGAGCACAGGAGAGGGATCAGCCCCGGGAGACGCGCTAATCGAAGCCACAAAGCTCTTGAGAGGAAGTATAAGAAAAAAATTAATAATATTAATAACAGATGGCGACTTAAACATGGGTGCTCCCATAGAGCTTGCGGCCCTCTATGCATACAACAATGATGTAAGAACTTGCATAATAACAATTGGCAGTAGCAAGGACAGAGTAAAGATCAAGAACCAGCTTGACTTCCTATCCAGCTCTGGCATGCTCGAGTGGTTCCACGCCGCGTCCAAGGGTGAGATGATACGAGCACTCAAAAAGTGCCCAGGTGCCTAAGCCGTGGCAGATATTGCATTGCTCCTAGACTCTACTCGTAGTTTTCCCAAGGAGGAACGTTTGAATATTATAGGTATTTTCGAGAATGTCAATGTAAACTTACTCGTTTTATATGGGATTAGAGCGTATCCTCTATG
>JALVKZ010000290.1 GCA_027033675.1 Pyrodictiaceae archaeon
TGCTGCGACGATTCACGTCGATAATGGCTGGGCCTATATCGCTATCGAGCCGAGAAAAATACTTAGCGAGGAAGATGCCCTTCTCTAATCTTCTCTAGCAGTGTTTATCTTCTTAGCTTATCTTGGCCGTGGTTTACCTGCACAAATCTTTTCGCGTAGCTCCTTGAGCCTCTGCCTAGACTGTATAATGGCTTGTACTTTGTCACGCAGCTTTCTCAGATACCCGAGGGGAGGGAAGATTATTGCATCCCTAGGGCACATCTTGGCGCATGTATCGCATCCCACCATACAGTTATAGGGGCGCGCAACTACTGGCTTCATTTTCTCGAAGTCCCAGTCATACACTACCCTCCCACTGCAAGTGAAGAAGCATAAACCGCAGCCAATGCATCGTTCATAGTCTATGCGGGGATACCACTCTATCTCTTTCCTTGGAATGCCCCACCACTCGGTGTTTGAGAAATCCCTTATTGGTCTTCCAAGTATGTCTTTGGCCGGAACTGCATTACTAAATTTGATTTCTTTTACTTCGATTTTATCTCTATATTCCATGTTCTCACCATTTTCTTATCTAGGCTTATACACTAATAAAACTTTAACCGTACAGAACAAGTAATAATTATTACTGGAAAGAGGTTATTATTTTTGAATTGAAAGATATATTACTATAGGATATAAAAAGTTTAAACAAGAGTAAAGAATATACTAAAGTTTTCTAGAGTCTCGCGATAGCATCTTTGATTCCTGTAGTGCTCTCTAGTGCAGCAGATAATTGTAGAAGTTTAGGCTCGCTTAGATAATTACCAAGCAGCTGCACCCCCATGGGTATCCCAGCGACATGACTAATCGGAACAGTTATTGCTGGTAAACCGGCTAGGTTAGCAAGCACGTTAGCCAAGTCAAGCGCATACATTTTCTCAGGGTCATCTATTACCTCGCCTAGCCTCGGGGGAAGGGTGACACCAGATGGGAGCAACAACGCGTCACTTTCTTTGAGCAGGCTTAGCAGCTGATCCCTAACAAGCCTTCGGAGCTTAAGCGCCCTTATATAATACTGATCCCGGTACCCAGCGCTAAGCATCCAGGAGCCAAGCATTATCCTCATCTTAACCTCTGTGCCGAAGTACTTGGCCCTTATCCTCGAGTAGTACTCGTTCCAGCTCTCCCAGGGCCTCGGAGGCTCCCTGGGGCCATAGCGTACCCCGTCGTACCTTGCCAGGTTGCTACTGGCCTCAGCCATAGCTATCACGTAGTACGCTGGAAGAGCATAGTTCACAACCTTGTTCCCGAGCTCTGACTCAACAACCTCTGCTCCGAGGCGCTCAAGCAGGGAGGCAGCCCTCTCTAGTATCGACTTAATAGCTTCGTCGACCCCGGGATGGCTAAGGAAGTCCTTTACAAGCACTATTCTGTGGCCGCGTAGCTCCTCGTTGTATCCTTTCTCGACAGCTTCTAGGAGCCCCCTCGGCTTCTCACGGATACTAGTAGCGTCGTGGGGGTCGAAGCCAGCTATAACGTCGAGTAGTAGTGCTAGGTCCCGGGTACTCCGTGCCATGGGGCCTATTTGTTCGAGGCTATCAGCGTACGCTACGAGGCCGAAGCGAGAGACAAGGCCATAGGTTGGCTTGAGCCCATAGAGCCCAGTCCACGAGGCAGGTAGCCGTATACTGCCCCCCGTATCGCTGCCAAGAGCGAGAGTCGCGAGGCCTGCTGCTAGGGCTGCTGCAGAACCACTACTACTTCCACCGGGGACCCTATCCGTGTCCCAGGGATTCCTCGTGGCACCGTAGGCGCTCGTCTCCCCCGTGGAGCCCATTGCGAACTCATCCATATTCGTCTTCCCAATGACCACTGCTCCCTCGGCGATGAGCCTCTCCACAACAGTCGCGTTATATGGTGCTATGTAGTTGCTCAGCATCCGAGAGCCACAGGTAACAGGCAGGTCCTCGACATGGATATTGTCCTTGACGGCGACGAGCACCCCTGCTAATCTACCACCTCTTTTAATAGCTTCACTGACACCAGTCTCTAGCTCCTCGCGGCTACGCAGCGTAATATATGCGTTCAAGGCTTTCTCGAGGCGCTCAATTCTATCAAAGATGGAGCCAACATATTCGTCGACACCTATGTTTCCCTTGGCTAGTTCCTCGCGGAGCCTCCAAGCAGGTAGCTCATAGGGCTTCAACGATATCCCCAGTAGGATACCCTACCCGATTCCCGGGGCTAGCCTGGTGGTTAACGATATTTAATCCGCTATGCAGGTAACGGGTACTCTTCCTGGAGAGCGCCCAGCCTTGGCGAGTAATAAGCGTGGAAGACTCCTAGCTATAGTGATAGGCTCTCTCTTGTTCCTCCTAGCGTTTCTGCTCCACTTTCTAGCCTACATGACTCGAAGATAGTCTGGGAGAGTGTTGCCTAGTCTTGCGACTAGTGCTGGTCCCGATGCTAGAGGATAAGAACACGGTACTAGAGCTAGCAGGGCTGCTCTCAAGAGTCTACCCGGGAGTCGCCGTAGAGGTAGCAGGGAGAGTGGCTGAGCCACCGCCTGGGTCCTATGACGAGGCCCGTGGCCAGTATCGCAGCGAACAAATACTCTTCACTGCGGCTGCTCTACGAGAAGCGCTAGGCGCTGGTGCTGTATTATTAGTCGCGGGGGTAGATGCGTATGCCGATGCCCTCAACTTCGTCTTTGGCGAAGCACTTCTCGGGGAAGATGTGGCGGTTGTGTACACGCCAAGGCTGAGACCAGAGTACTACGGCTATGAGCCAGACAAGGGGCTCTTCATGGAGAGATTGCTTAAGGAATCCATGCATGAGCTAGGCCACGCCTTCGGCCTAGAACACTGCCCGAATCCGCTATGCGTAATGAGCTTCAGTAATAGCATCCTAGAAGTGGACCGCAAAAAGCCAGCATACTGTACCCATTGCGCAGCAAAGCTAAGAGCAAGGGGGATAATGGTCGCTGAGGAATATATATTATAACGAGACGTAGAGAGGTAGTTAATGCCTCTGCACCTTGCCCTCTCGTCACCGCCTAGTGAGGCTCGGTGCTGAGTGGAGATGCTTCTTCATTGGCTATGTATTGGAGCAGCTTTGTCACTGCTTGGGCTATTTTCTCCCGTGTAGCATGTAGTGGTAAACCTAGTATATTGGCTACATCGTTTAGCGGCTTCCCCTGGAGGATATACGCTATGAGTGCTACTAGCTCTTCTCTAGCGAGCCTCGTGGCACTACCTGGCAGCAAGGAGAGAGCAGCTAAGTAGATTGTGGACGCTACTTGTTCTAGGTGCTCCTTGTCGGTCTCTAGTACTTGTAGGGCGTGCCTTACCTCTTCCAGGCTTGGTTCGATACTGAGTGCTTTCCCGAGACTAGTTGCGGCCATTATTATGTCGGCGATGTTCTCGGCTGCTACGTCTCGGTAAATGCTGTGAAGGGCTAGGAGGAGGTGCTTCGTGAAGCCTCGGATGGCTCGGTTCACAACCTTGCTTATTCCTTGTGTTAGTGGCTTGATTACCGCTATGTTCTTCTCACCTGTTACCTTGTTGAACCTTGGGCTAATGTAATAGACCTTGTAGTTGTTCCTTAGCCAAAACCCTGTAACATCGTGCCTACCATAGAGAGCTGTGACGACCGCGCAGCCTTCTCTCAGCATGTCCTCTTCTATGGCTCTTAGTAGCTTTGAGCCTAGGCCTCTTCGCTGCAGCGAGGGATGAACAGCTATCCTGACAATACGTGCAGCGCAGAACCCTGGCTCTTCGCCGAGCACCATGGATAATAGCTTGAGGCTTAGCCTGGCTTTTTCCGGGTACTCTGGTTTCTCCACAGCTACATCGGCTACGGCGACTGGTATGCCCTCTAGTATTATCGAGTATATCCTGTGAGTCGTTGACTCGAGCAGGGTGAGTATGTAGTCGGGCTCCATGCGGTAATGTGCCTCGGAGAGGAGGGATACTAGCTGTCTTATCAGCTTCTTATCCGATACAAGCTCGTCTAGCTCTACTTTCTTGATTATTGCTCTATTGGGGCCAACTCGGGCTGGGGGCTTGTCTGGGTACTGCGGCTTGAGCACAAATACCTTGTTCACCCATTCCTCTAGGGGGTCTCCGGGCAAATACCTAGCTGGCTCCCTCAGCTCAAGGCGCAGCAATGGCTGTGACAGAACTTTTTCGGCATGCTGTGCTAGGTACCTCCCTGCCCCCTCATAGCCGTGAACAGTTGTTGCGGCAAAGACCCTGCCTGCTCTCATGGAGTAGCGGCGGAGACGGGCAACGCCAACGGCTGCTGCCTCATCAACCACTATGAGGGGTGCGGGCTTTGTCTCATCCGGCCTGGTATAGTGTATCATTAGCTCGTCTAGCTCGGCTTCGGTGTAGAGAGCGCCGCGGCGTCTATACCTTGTCTTGACGCGGAGCCTCGTGGCCGCGGCAATGACTCCGCGAAAGAAGCTCTGAACAGAGTAAGGGCTAGGAGCTACTAGTAGGGCTTCGCCAGCGAGGCCCCGCGAGGCTTCTAGGGCAACTATTACTCCTAGTAGGAAGCTCTTACCGCGTCCCCGGTCCCCTAGGACTAGGAGGGAGCGAAGCCTTCTTCTCATCTTCACATAGTTGTTGAGGGCTTCTGCCTGGTCAATGGTAAGTATGTCGCCGAGGCCGCTAGTTGCCTTACCATGTCTCCTTTTCACCAGCTTTCTTTTCCTTGGTAACCGTTTCAGAGCTACGCTGCACTCTTCTCCCCGGGCTCTGAGCCATAACAAGGACTCTAGCTCACCGAGGGATGACAGGAGGTAGTCGCGGTACCCGCCCCGACCGCCTCGCGGCCCCGGGTTCCAAGCCTCTAGTCCGGGAGCTAGGATGAACAACGAGCCACCTGCCCTAACCAAGCCGCTCATAGCAGCTATCGCGTTCGGTGACAGAAACCCCTCCGTAGCTATAACTGCGTTATCAGCCTCGTACCCCAGTACCTCGGGAAGACGGGGAAAAGTAGCCGCTATACATGCTCCGCGAAATACATGGATAAGAGAAGACGATGCGGCTGCTACACATCTACCAGTTAGGGTTCTCGCTAACCGCCCAGCAAATGCGGAAACGGAGTCACTATTAATGAGTACGAGGCCCCGTAGCCCCGTGGAGCCAAGGTATCCTAGGAAACCAGTGATGTGTTGGAGACACTTCTCGTAGTTACTCAAGGCGGCTCTATCCACGCAATGGAGCCGAGTAAATCAGCTCCGGGTAATATATTGCTAGTCAGCGACCATGTCGCCTCATAGGGGGTTCTGATACCGTGTGGGCCCCGCCTCATCCCGTCACATAGGAGAGGGCCGCGCGACACGGCCCCGTCGGCGGGGCGGGGCCCCGGGGGAGCCTCTTGCCTCCCCTGCTTTGTTCTATTTTATCTAACTCCTATTAGTCCTCTTTGTCTTTATGATTATAGCCTGTACTGTTTTGTGGATTTTAGTTTAACGTTAATATTATTGTAGTACATCTATGTAATGATGTAATGGGGGACTTGTATGGGGAAGCTGATCGTGGTATTTGTTGGGCCTGCGGGCTCTGGTAAGTCAACCCTGGTTGCTGCTTATGCTAAGTGGCTTCGCGAGGGCGATATACCTGTCTACACTGTTAGCTTAGATCCTGCTGCGGAGACGCTGCCCTATGAGCCCGATTTTGATATACGTAGCATTGTTGATGCGAGAGAGGTTGCTCGCAAGTATGGCCTCGGGCCTAACGGGGCCCTGGTAAAGGCTATGGAGATTATGGCCGAGAGGCTCCTCGATATTGTTGGCGCTATCGCGGGCTCTGATGCAGACTACGTGTTGGTTGATACTCCTGGACAGATGGAGGTTTTCCTCTTCCGCGACATTGCGTGGAAGCTATCGGAGGCGTTGCAGAAGGTTAGCCCCGAGACATATGCTCTGTTTGTTCTCGATGCCTCGGTTATACATGATCCTGCCGACTATGCTTTCCTAGCTGTCCTCGCCACAGCTGTGCAGCTACGCCTAGGGCTAATAACAGCGCCAGTACTCAACAAGGTGGATGCCGCACCGGATACAAGGATACTCGGTGACATAACTAGGGACTTTGGCAGAGTTGCCAAGCAGCTCCGCGAAGCGGGGAACCTCTATGCCGAGATGCTGCGCGAAATGCTAAGAGTGCTCCTCAAGTATAACCGGAGCGTCGCTGTGCCAAGGGTCTCGGCGATAAAAGGCGAGGGAATAGAGGAGCTGCATAGGCTTGTCCTGGAGATGGGCTGTGGCTGCGGCGACCTAAGCTAAAATAGTTTATTTTATACTGGTTGTATATGTTATGGGTAATAAGAGAGTGAGAGATGAAAAACGTTTTAGTGTACTAATGGCTTGATTCTCTCTGTTTCCTTAGGCCCTCTATGGCTCTCTCTATGTCCTCTGGGAGTGCCTTGATGAGGCCCGCTCGGTACAGTGTCTCGTACTTCTCAAGGGTTGACTTGATTATCTTCTCGGCTATCTCTAGTTCTTCCTCGTAGCTTCTCTTGAGCCTCGCTACGCCCTGCTCAACAGCCTTAGCGGCTGTTGCTGCAGCTACTCTCGGGAATACATCGAACTCCTCCATTGTGGGGAGGATGTAGTCCTCGTGGAGACCCTTCTCCTCAGCGTACTTGGCCAGCGCCTCTGCAGCAGCTATTGCCATCTCATCGGTTATCGTCCTAGCTCTCACGTCTAGTACTCCGCGGAATATTGGTGGGAAGGCGAGGCTATTGTTGACCTGGTTGGGGAAGTCGCTGCGACCGGTGCCAACTACCTTGACGCCCGCTTCCTTAGCCTCCCAGGGCCATATCTCGGGGACAGGATTCGCCTCGGCGAATAGTATTCCGTCCTTCTCCATTTTCGCTACCCATTCTTTCTTAATCACGTCAGGCCCTGGCCTTGACGCAGCCACGACGATCTCGGCGCCATCTAGCGCCTCTGCTATACCTCCATCGACCGGGCCTTTCCAGCCACCGTTGGTCTCTATTGCTATCTGGTACTTCCATGGATGCTCCTTCTTCAGCTTCTCTATATCGGGTCTACCGGGGTGCAGTATCCCCTTGGAGTCAAGAACCGTTATGTTCTTTGGAGGAACACCATAGGCCTTCAACAACCTATATAGCGCAATGTTTGCTGCACCCGCGCCGACTAGGACTATCTTTGACTTCCTAAGATCCCTCCCCGTGAGCTTCGCTGCATTAATGAGGCCAGCTAGCGTCACCGTTGCTGTGCCTTGCTGGTCATCGTGCCACACTGGTATATCGAGGCGCTTCCTCGCCTCGTCAAGTATGTAGAAGCACTTAGGGCTCTCGATATCCTCTAGGTTTATGCCTCCGAAGCTAGGCTCTATGAGCTCTAGGAGCTC
>JALVKZ010000291.1 GCA_027033675.1 Pyrodictiaceae archaeon
AGCGGGCTCGCTATATGCCGCGATGCTCGGCGTCCTCCCGATATAGAATGGTTGCAGGCGTAGACCATCTTTACTCTTAGCAACTAGTAGCATTCTTGGCCCATCCTCTGTCAACTTATCAGTAATACTGATCTCTGGTAGAACAAGCCTGTTCCAAGGCTCTGGAAGCGCTGGCTTCGTCGCTGTTGATGTCGTGGTTGCTGGGCTTGTAGTACTGGTAGCACTACTGGTTGTAGCAGCTGTACTCGTAGATGCCGCTGTCGTGGTTGTTGTGCTTACTGCCTGGGGCTTCGTTGTCGTAGACCTCTGAGTGGTTGAGGTTTTGGAAAGAGTTGTTGTCGCGGACTGCGTCGTGGTACTCGCTGCTTGCTTCGTGGCCGTGCTCGGGGTTGTGCTCGCCGGGGCACTTGTAGCAGTAGTTACCTGCGTAGTGCTAGTTGCAGTGATTGGTGCCTGCGTGGTACTCGTCTCCTTGGCTCCCAGATGGATCTCTATTATACCGGTGGTGTATGCGGCGTAGACAGCGACGCCTATAACTATGAGTAAGACTAGGGTTACGGCTTTCGCAGACACTATACAATACACACCTCATACGATTCCCGGAGGCCTCCCCTCCTAGGGCCACTATAACCCTGCTAAGCAGGCCAGCCTCCCTAGACCCCCTATTACGGGATGCATCAACGCCCTCTCCGGGCCTTATCCCGGTAAATGGGAGGCCTCCGGGGGCCAGCCTACCCGTAGGGAGGGGCCTCCGTGTCGGGGGTGGCGGAATAGTATGTACTTATACTTATCGCTCCCACGCCCTGCCACCAGGCTTGGAGTGAGGCAACAATGGCTCTGTAAAAGAATAATACTAGTAAGCTGTGAGATCGTCTTAGAGAATTATCGTTATTTATGCGAGACCCTCCTTGGATACTTAGCTTGGTATTCATCTAGGTGTCCAGAGTGTGTATGGAGCGCTGCCTGGTTGCTGCGAGAACTGCTAACGAGAAACGATTACGAGAACTTAGGAGACTTATAGAAGCTAGAGGACTAAGCGGCATTATATTATTCGAAGGAGATAACATGGCGTATAAGGTTGCTCTTACAAGGCACTTTAATGCAGTCCTAGTGGTTCCTGGTAATGTCTATGTAATTACTGATGCAACGCTCTACCACGTGGCTCTTGAGGAAAGTCCTTGGAATGTCGTGCTTGTCGAGGATTTTGCTCTAGAAGAGCTTAAGCGTAAACTCCTAGCTCTACTAGGGGGGCCAAAAGATGCCCAGAGACTTGTTATAGGAGTTAACAAGGCATGGGGACGTACAAGGACCTCGTTCCTATACGTTGACCTACTAGAGGCTCTTCGCTCTAGCGGTATAGAGGCAATCGATGCCACTGATATCCTTGCCCAGGTCTTTGATAAGCCATTTGAGGAGGAGCAAGCAATAATCAAGTGGATATCAAGTGTTGCCTCCCGGGCTCTCCAGAGCATAGAGGGGGCACTGAGGCCTGGGATGAGCGAGTACGAAGTAGCAGCTATCGCTGACAAAGTGCTCGATGAGAACGGGGTTACTGATAGATGGCTCGCCACCATAGTGGCTTCAGGCCCTAGGGCTGCATCGCCTCATGCGAAGACGTCTACTCGTAGGATTGCTGAGGGAGACCCGGTAATTGTTGACCTTGGCCCGCTCTGGATGGGGTATGATGGCTGCGTAGCACATACCTTCATAGCTGGTAGGAGTAGCTACTGGGAGAGAATTGTTGAGGACGTAGCCGAGGCTATTCGGAGCGGCCTTAGTCGTGCAAAGCCAGGTGCTCCAGTAAAGGTACTAGACGAGATTCCTCGTAGCGTTCTTAGAGAACGTGGTTACCCCGACTACCCGCATTTAACGGGTCACCCGATAGGCGGGTTCTATAAACCAGTCATAGCAGACTTTATAGACTATGAACTAGAGCCTGGCATGGTATTCGCTTATGAGCCCGCAGTCTATCTTACCGGGAGGGGCGGCGTACGAATAGAGCCCCATGTATTAGTAACTAGTCATGGACCCCTGGTTCTTACAGAGTATCATCGCCGATTACTCTAGTCATGCAAATTACATGGTCATAGGTGTAGTAAAGATACAAGAGGATTAGAGAAATGAAATACTCGGCGCCTATGGCTTAACGTAGCGCGGCTTCGCAGTACCCAATGCCAGGCCCATGCTGAGCATGACAATGGATGCTGCTAGCAGGAATGGTAGGTGTGCATTCATCCCGGCAATGAGCCCCGCTATAGCCGGCATAGCTATCCCTATGAGTCTTCTTATGGCGGCCAAGGAGCCTAGTAACGCGCCCCTATGCTCCCTTGGTATCGTGGAGAACAAGACGTCCATGAAGAAGGGGTCCATGAGCGCGTAGCCAGAGGAAGCCACCATGGCTGCTAAGAGAGCCACCCATACACTATAAGTTAGGCCGAGTACGAGGTCTGCTAGGGCTATGAGGCTCATTCCCAGCGTGAGCAATATTGCTCCATATTTCCTACTAATGCGTAGA
>JALVKZ010000292.1 GCA_027033675.1 Pyrodictiaceae archaeon
CGAGTATCTACCGCGACTATGGGCCAGCTAAGCCCCCTCTCACTATGTGCAAGGACTTGCCCAAGGAGTATAACAGGAGCCTAGCACTAAGGATACTGTCCTTTGTTAAGAGCCTGCGTGGTAGCAACGTAAAATACATACTATTAATAGGGAGTGCGAAGGATGTACCCCCGATCTACTATTGTAGCCCCACGTTGCGCGAACTCGTGGCACCGAAGGAGGGAGTAGTGCCCAGTGACTATTACTACGCGGACCCCGATGGTGACGGGATAGTAGACTTTGCTGTAGGTAGGATACCTTTCAGTGACTCAGCAAAACTAGCTGCCTATATTAATAGCCTAGAGGCTTGGGCTAAGGGAGGCGACTGGCTGCATAAAGCGTTCCTTGCCGGGGGGGCTCCTTTCGCAACGGATCTCTTCGTAGGCGAGTCAGCGGTTCTCTCGACGCTAGAGGAGATAGGTAACCTCGGGCTAAGGGTTTCCGAGCTCCTGCTGAGCACCCCAGGCTACGTCGCTACGAGCTTCTCAGCCTTCATAGGCAAGTATGGACTGTACTACTTAGTGGTCCACGGTACTGGTAGCGCTATGCTTGACTACGTGCCCGGTGGTCTCTGGAACTATAACTTTGAAGAAAAGTTGACGACGAGGCAGGTGCCTTATACGAGTCACCCAGGCGTCTACTTAACCCCTGCATGTAGGGTTGCTTACTGGGACTACGACTTGTTTAACCCGCCCTTTACTCCGCCAAGCATAGCCGTTGCCATGCTCGTGCGTGGAGCAGCAGTAGCATTTATAGGCTCTAGCCGCGTAGCAGTCGAGGCTATCGACTCTATACAGTTAGGGCTAAGCGGTGCCTCGCTCAGCTTCGCTGGGGCTGATGCACCTCTCCAGCTCTTCCTAAGCATGCTCCCGGGCTCAGAAACGCTCGGCGATGCCTGGGCAAGGGCCTTGAACGCTTACCTCGCATCACCTAAGAGTAAGTACAAGGTGTATCTCACGAGCGGCGAGGAGGAGATAGGGAGCCTAATAATCCATGAGATGGAGTTCCTGGGGGACCCAGCTGCGCCTAATCCGTGGAGCAAGTCATTGGGGGCAACGAGTACGGCTCCCTCAATAACTCCTCCGCTTGGCTCACTCAACGTAGATGCCTCTATAATCGCAATGCCTCTCGCAAAGTACGTGACTGGTGTACTTCCTGCCTACAACCCTGGGCCTAGGACGAGCATAAGCTTCACGATAAACCATGGCTGCCCAGAGGATATTGAGGCAAAGGCACTGGTTAGGATCGAGGGCTATCTCCTCATAGGGCTCCGCGACATAGAGGTAAACGCCTCCATGACGAACAATGAGTGCAGAGTAACTCTAAGGATTCCGTGGAGCGCACCGAGCACTATAAGGGTGCTCGCTCTCTGGGGAAGCACTGCTGCTGCCTACTATTTCGTGGTCGGTGGTGCTTATCTTGATAAGGAGCACAAGACACTTGTGCTGAGGGGGCTTGATGCACTAGAGACCATAGGTGATGAGCCGCTTCTCGTAGAGCTAAATAATACTGTTAAGACATTGGTGCCCGGGGGGGCTACAAGCTATAACATATCGTTGTCTCTCCTCGCCTCCTCCGGGAACGGGGTTTATAGAGTACTAGTGACTCCTGCCTATCGCTACGACGTTATATATGGTGGAGAGCTGGTTGCAAAGGCTATACAGGAGCTACGGGGCCTCTACACAGTGTCATGGAACGGCACGGCTTCGCCGACTAAGCATAGCGGTACACCGATGTTTAGCGAGAAGCCGGGACTACCACTTCCACCAAGCCTTGCGTCCTCCGGGGCAGTGTCCCCCAGCAAGGAGGAACAGTTGATGAGCAGGGACTATGAGGAGGCCATAATAGGGCTCTTATCGATAACAATATTCCTGCTATCACTGCTACTCATCACTAAGAAGCACTAGTTCCTAGTACCCGCTCCTAGGAGTAGTGCCGAGGAGCTTGTTTTTAGGCTGGGCACTGCTCTAGGCTTTCTGTGCCTGGGCTAGCTAGATGGGGTTGGCGGAGAGGCTTCGAGCCTTATTACCTAGCAGGGTTTGTGGATTAGCACTCGATATTGATGGCACGTTGACCGAGGAGAGGCGTGTTGGCTCATTCCGGGTCTCTCTCGGCGCTATTAGTGCTATTCGCCGCTTAGAGGATAGCGGTATACGAGTTATGCTGGTTACTGGTAACTCTGCCTACGTTGTTGCTGGGTTTGCGCGCTATATAGGTGCCTCCGGGCCCCATGTTGCTGAGAACGGTTGTGTAGTCTATGGAGGCGGTGTGATTAGGAGTGTGTGTAGGCTTAGTGCGCGGCCAGCAGCGAGGATAATTGAGGAGGAGCTGGGTGGAGCAGTTACCCCTAGTTGGCAGAATCCCTGCCGGCGCCACGACTATGCATTTATCTCTCACGAGCCGGGAATAGTTGAGCGCGTCAAGTCATTGCTAGCTATGAGGGGGCTCGGCTGGGTCAAGGTA
>JALVKZ010000293.1 GCA_027033675.1 Pyrodictiaceae archaeon
TGGTAAGCCTCTCCCAACCCGGCTCCTTAAGTATAAAAGCTGTTAGCACTGAGGCATCAACAGCTATCACGATCCTCCCTCACTGAGCGCGCTGCAAACCCGCTCGGCGCCTCAACATTAATTTCTTTAAGTTTTTCGATTATTTTTCTCATGTTTTCCTCTGCTTCAAGCCTCTTAATCCTCTCCTCAACGAATTTGCGAAGCTCCTCAGCCCAGTTAACTCTATTACGATACTTGTCCATCTTCTCCTTTATCTCCTTTCTAACCTTAAAGCTCACAACAGCACTCATAAAGTATACCACCATGGTATACTAATTAGTAAACCCGGTTTATAATAGTGATACGAGATACCTACTCTTATGTCTTAATCACGGGAAACAAACTAAGCGAAGGCTCTTTCAGCGACCACGCATAGCTGTTACAAGCCGAGAAAATAGGGGGTTACAAGCGACATGCAGCTAATCCTTATCGCGGGCGAGGGTAGGGATGTTGGCAAGACGCTTCTCGGCGAGCGCCTGGTCGCCGTGTTGAGAGAGAAGGGGCTCCGAGTAGGCGTTATCAAGCACGTACACCACGGCGTCGACTACCGTGTCAAGGATACTGGCCGCTACCTCGGCGCGGGAGCCGAGCGCGTAGTAGCAGTCGGGCCAAGCGAATACATGCTGGTCGAGAAAAAGAGGCTAGGATTCTGGGAAGCAATACAACTACTAAACAGCCCCGATGCAGTCATAGTAGAAGGGTTCAGGGAGCACATAGACAGCGTCCTAGAGAAGGGAGGATGCACAGCCTACATACACGGAGACGGCACCATAGACATAAACCCGGGAAACAGGAAGGCCCACAACACAGACAAAGCACTACAAATCCTCACAGAACTAGTAGCAGCCAAGAAATGCACAATCACGCCTTGATTAAAATTCAACTAGGGTAATTTATGGAGCGTTTCCTCTCACAAACCAGCGTTATTCCCTGAAGGCCTCTAATACTCAATAATTACATGCTCTCTCAGAGATTCCATAGGCTTCTCTATATCACGTCTAGATGGCTTTCTCGCAGACCTGAGTACTATCTCTTCGTCGTTCCTTATCTCAACAACAAGCTCGTCCCCCTCATTAAGGCCGAGCTGTTCACGTATTGCTTTCGGCAACGATATGTACCCTTCATTTCTCTCATTCTTAACTCTTAGCCTCGTTCGTCGCGACCTCAGTCTAAGAGCCAACCAAGCCCCTCCTACTACATATAGGAGAGATACGGGTAATGTTAAGCCTAACTAGCTATGTTATATAAAGTTGCCTTATACTTATATATACCTATACTATTCTCAAACGCCAGATACGAAATCAGGCTGATATTATAGCTTAATATCTAGGCTCCTTCTTCTTATTTACTTTACACAAAATCTCTACAAAAACTTTCTAAGCATTCCGGCCATGTAATCAATTGTGTGATACAATGATAGACCTAAGCGTTACCACAGCTCTAGATAATCGTGAAGGATTAGTCATAAAAGAACTCCTAGTCTCAGCGATAGACCGCTAATGAGGGAAACGTCTCGCTGCTAGCTAATAGCTCCCTATTCATAGCGATGCTTTCTTGCAGCTATTGCTCCTCCTATTGCTCCGCCTAGGGCTGAGAGACATAGACCGCATGCACTGATTAGGAGCAGTGTCATCCCTAGTCCCCAGCCGAGTATGGCTCCTGGCCAGCCGATCACTGAGGCACCTACTATTATTGCTATTATGCTCCAGGCGACAACTGCTGCAAGGGAGGCTACAAAGCCAGCCAGCGCCCCCTTGGCGGGGCCTTGGTGTGCTAGATAGCCAGCAACGAAGCCTGCTACTAGGTAGCCAAGTATTATACCGAAAGGAAGTGGTGTAGAGAGGAAGGCTATAATCGCACCAACAACGATGCCTGCCAACATGGTGGTTTTTCCTCCGAACTTCTTAGGCCCTAAGGGAGGTAATTATCCCTGTTACTGGTACCGCAGATTCCTAGCGAGATGCAACAAGGGAACCCCATTACCACATTATGGCAGCTCAAGAGCTATTTGTGCAAAATCCCTGGAATCCTAGTCTCTGAGCGAAGAACTACTGAGGTTTATCAGGTACTACAGGGTTTATGAGACAACCTATTCCCTCGACACAGACCTCCACTATGTCGCCGGGGCGTAGGAAGCGCGGCGGGTTACGAGCGAAGCCTACCCCGGGAGGCGTGCCCGTTGAGACTATGTCCCCGGGCTCTAGGAACGTGCCACGGCTAGCATAGGATACCAAGGCCTTTACGTCGTGTATCATATCACTAGTGTTCCCCCTTTGCAGCTCCTCGCCGGAAATCCTCAGTGTCAGTGTTAGACCCCTCCAGGGGTTAAGCAGGATCCGGGGAACAATGACGGGGCCTATGGGCGCGTAGGTATCCCTGCTCTTCCCCCTCCACCACTGAGAAGCCCCGGCCATGTGCTGCTCGTAGCGCGCCGAGACATCGTTGAAGCAAGTATAGCCCCA
>JALVKZ010000294.1 GCA_027033675.1 Pyrodictiaceae archaeon
CCAGTATCCTGGTTGCTATTATTGTTGCTGCTATACCGCTGCTAGCGCCACTTGTCACGAAGAGCCATGATATCCAGCCATTGTTCCACATTGTTGCGTGGCGGGCGAGGGCTAGTAGTAATCCTGTATACGCTGCTGTCCCGAATCCTAGTATTGCTGCTATGAACCCGAATACTAGCCTCCATATCCTTGACGCGTTTGCGTAGTACATTATTGCTACTATTATCCCCCAGAGGAATGCTAGCGTTATTATTAGGCTACCAATAGTCATTATGGATGACTGTGGGTTCCTCAGCACGTTTAGTATGTGTAGTAGGCCTAGCGCGCCTACTCCTGGTCTTCGTAGATCAAGTACTAGTAGTAATATGCCGATTAGTAGGGTAAAGGGCGCGAGATACATAGCGGTCTTCGCTACCGGATAGTATTTCTCGCCTTTCTTGTCCACGTAGTCTGCAGCGAATCCCAGCATCCACATACCGCCAGCCATACCGCCTAAGTAGAGGTAGATGGCTATTAGGGTGCTCCATGTGACATCGGGGCCGAGCTCAACCATTACCTACTCACCCCTCCTTCTTTTCTCCCTCCTTCCTTGTACGAGCCTTCACAAGGCCAGCGAGAATAAGGCCGCCAACAACACCAATAGAGACCCACTCAGCTATCACGCGCTCAACAAAGCCGCGATAACCATAGTCCTTTGTATCGGACTTTGCATACGCTGGCTTAGTTGTATCGCAGTGAGGCAAGCCAACATCCTTCGGCTTTACGCCCTTCGGTAAGGCTATCATGTAGCGGGTACCACCGACCTCGTGTAAGCCATATACGTAGCGGCCCTCCTTGTGCATAGCCTCTGCCTTGGCGCGTATCTCGTCGTAGTCCCCGAACACAAGTGCACCAGTTGGGCACGCTTGCGCACATGCTGGTGGTATACCGTTCTTTACGCGGTCGTTGCAGAAGGTGCACTTATCAATAGTCTTTGTCTCTTTGTTGAGCTTAATTATGCCGAATGGGCATGCTACTTCGCAGTAGCCGCAGCCAATGCACTTGTTAGCGTCCCAGACGACTGCGCCTGTATCCCTGTCTATGTGGAGAGCCCTTGTGGGGCACACCTCGGCGCATGTTGGGTGAAGGCAGTGGAAGCACTGCATCTTCGTGAATACCCAGTATGGGGGCTTACCGCTACTACCCCATAGCTCGTGGAATATTATCGTTGTCCACGTCCTGGAGGTCACGTACTGTGGATTGGTATAGGTTGGGCTAAATGATGTATCGTCTCCGGGCAGGTTATTCCACTCTAGGCACGCTATTTCACAAGCCCTGCACGCTATGCACTTCTCTGCATCAAACAGCATTGCTTTTCCTTTAACCTTCACGGCCACGCATGGTCACCCCCGTGGGCTAGGATGGGATAAAGTCTATGGCCTTGGCCGTCTTAATGAACTCTGAGACCTTCATGTAGACATACTTGTCTCTCGTGGCTTTCCTAATGTATGCTAGGAACGTCTTAGACTCCTGCATCGTCGTCGTTGTATCCATGTAGTCCGCGGTGAGCAGGTTAGCTATCGAAGTTGATGCGTGCAGGCCGCTGAAGCCCCAGCTCCACGGAATATTGATCACGTATACCTCCTTGCCCGCTATCCTTAGCTTTGGCGCACGATAGGTCACTAGGGCTCTTAGGTATATCTTTGCGCGGCGATTACCCACCTCAACTATGTCGCCATCCCTTATGCCAAGCTTGTCCGCCAGCTCCTTAGGTATCTCAACAAAGGGCTCTGGGAACAGCATCGCTAGTCTCTGAAGAGTCCTAGTCATTATGCCCGTGTGCCAGTGCTCCGTAAGCCTATTAGTCGTCACAACTACTGGAGCCGCGTCCTTCGGCAATGGTAGCTCTGTTGGTACGAAGTTCATCTCGTCCCTGTAGTGCTCGAACACCTTCTTGTTATGCGGGGATCTCCACGCGAATGGCGGGTACTCTAGCCATAGCTCGATACTAGGGGATTCGACTGGCTCGAAGTGCCACGGGTAGTCAAGGTTTATGCCTTTGAGTACTCCTCCCTCCTCGACTACGTACCAGTCACCGTACTTCGATATCATTGATGCTATGCATGATTTGAGGTCATGTGTCGTTGAGTAGCATGACTTGAACTCGTCTGTGAACTTCTTGTGGAGCCCGCCGACTACCCAGTCATACGTCCCGACATATACCAGTGTCTTGCCGTTGGGTAGCTTTACTTTGCCCTTGTAGTATGGTCTCTTGAAGTTAGCCTTGCCCATCTTGACTAGCTCTGGGTCATAGTAAAATGTCTCGCATACTGGGCAGTGGAAGCCTAGCTCCTCCGCGGTCTTTATCTCTACTGTGCCGTCCTCGTAGACAACTGCTATCTTTCCTACAACCTTGGCTTCGCGGACTAGCTCGGCGGCGTGGTACGCGCCGGTAAATAGGTCTGCGAATAGCCTAGCCTTCTTCCCGTTGACCTTGTACCAGTGGCCTGCCCAT
>JALVKZ010000295.1 GCA_027033675.1 Pyrodictiaceae archaeon
GACGAGTACTTTGTCTCCGGGGAGCCCCCGGCGCCTTACACCAATGAGCCGCCTGTATTCTTTGCACTCCAAGTCGTTGCGAGGAGCTATGCTCGTAGCGGCCTACTACTCCTAACCGATAGCGTCACGCTCTATGACCCGGGATCTGGTAATGGTGTTCTCCTCCTAGGCTACCCCCATGGCGGGAAGAGCACCGTCGCAGCCCTAGCACTTGCCCGCGGACTATGGGTGGTCTCGACAGAGAACACTGTTGCGAGGGTGAGTCCCAGTGGCCTAGAAGTCCTAGGAGGCACCGAGGTGCTCCTCTACCACCCAAGGGTCGAGGAGAGATACGGTGTCAGGCCACCAATAGAGCCAAGTGACGTGACTAGGCACGGCTACCGCGTACTAGACCTAGCCCCTCATATAGGGCTAAGAGAGCCAGCGAGGATAACCCATATCTTCGTGCTTCACTGCTCCTTTGCCTCCAGCGGGGCTAGCCTAGAGCCTGTGAAGGGTAGGAAGATAGCTAAGACGCTGTGGCACTTTGCATCATCGCTCATAAGGGGCGATGACTACTATGATCCGCACCCGTTATCGCTTACGGGCAAGCGGCTAGACGAGAGAATAGCCGAGGCAGTGAGAGAAGTGGCGAACAGATACACGGGGCGCTTCTACGAGGCCTACGGAGCCCACGACGAGGTACTAGACAAGATAGTAGGGATGCTCAGAGAGGCCCAGGGCTAGATTACTTTGCAGAAACTACTGGGCTCCAGTACAACGGGTAGTCCCGGCAAAGCGAGAGAGGCGGCGAGCAGCATTTCCCGGCAACAGGGCCTCGTACACTTGTATAGGTGTGTAGGCGCTATCTCGTCGTCGCTCGAGCCTATCCCCCTGCCTATGGGCTTGAAGGCCCTGGTTGCGCCTAGGGCTAGTGCTAGGTAGGGCTCAGCCCTAAGCCTGCACAGCTTCTCCCCGGGTATTGCGATGGCCAGTCTCGGGGATAGCCCAGCAGCTACCAGCCTATCTATGTGCCAGTGGAGCCTCCTCCTACGCCCACATAGATGCCTAGAGAGCCTAGCACGAAGCCCGCCAGGGCCGCAGGCGCTCCCAACGTAGACGTAGATACCTGGGCCCAGTACGAGCCGCTGCCCAGCAATCACCGGGTCAATGCTGCGGCCTAGCTCTAAGAGTAATAGGTAGAGCCCCCGGCCCAGCGAGCCAAGCATCCTGTTCTGATTCCTTTGAGCCATCTCGGCCCAAGTCCCTGGTGATTATCTCCTAGCTGGCTGGTGCTTACTGAACATGTCGCGGAGCTTTGCCAAGGCCTCCTCGTGGTCTCTTGTCCAGGCCTCCTTCTCCTCTAATATTGGCCTAATGTGCTCCTCCACGATACCCATTATCTTCTCAGCTAGGTAGACGATGTCCCTGGCTGCTTCTTCTCGGCCCCGGTACTTGCTTAGCTCCGCGTCGGGGTCCGGGCCATGGTACTGGTAATCGTGTAGGTCAAGGGCAATGCTTGTTAGTGCACTATAATATTGTATTCCTACATGCTCTTCGACTAGCTGGCCTAGTGCCTTAAGCCTCGTACTCGGAACCCTAGTCACGGCTCTTTCGAGGAGCCACTCCCTCTCCTCTTCGCTCCTCGCTGAGCGCGCTACTTGGTCTATATGGAGGGCTAGTATTGTTGCTGTTAGCGCCCTCCATGCCTGGAATGCCTTCCCGGCAGCGTTCCTTGTATAGCCCTTTGAGAGGAACTCCAGGCCCAGCAATGACTCAAGCAAAGCCTCTAGGACACGGGCAGCAGCGTATCCTACACGGTCTCTCCGAGGCCTAGGCAAAGGCCTCTCCAATAACTCTGGAGCAGCCATTCCAGCACAGCCCCATTAGGAACTATATTATCCTTGACAACGGTTCTTAGCCTTCTCCCGTACCGGCGTAGAGGTAATTATTCTCTTTCTCTGCTTCGATTCTCCTAGAAGAAGTTATTAGCCTTGCAACTTCCACTGCTCTTTCACCGTCTACGCCAAAGGCTTCGCGAAGGCTCCTGGGTACGCAAGATAAACTATTATCCTTGACCTTAAACTCTGTGCGTGGCTCTTCACGCATAGTTGCTCCTCCCTAGGTACTACTCCTCTTATATACCTCGCTCTAGCTAAGATAATTTTCTGTATTATCATTATGCATGATTTCTGTTAAAGCCGGGCTAAATCGGCTAGAGTATCTTTGGCTAACGATAATGCGTGCACGAAGAACGTAGGGATACGATCAAAGCGTTTACAAAAACTGATTAGGGGTAACTTGCTCCATGAAAAGACCTCGTTCGTTATTGGGGTAGTTGGCGTTACTTGGGGTGGTATAGTCTGTTGAGGTAGCTTTGCTCCCACTTGTCCTTCTGCAGCGTGTAGTCCTTCTTCGGTACTGGGTCCTTGCTTGGCTTTGGTGGCTTGGTTGTGAAGTTTAGGCCGAACTGGACGCTCTCTGTCTCTAGCTT